>CAZSPO010000013.1:0-20006 GCA_964608775.1 uncultured Chthoniobacterales bacterium
GGCGGGATCGGCTGAGGCCGCTTGAAAAGGATCGTGTAGCCGACGTTTTTCCAAACCGGTCGGCAATCGGTAACGACTCCGATGTTCATCCCAGCAGACCGGTTCTGGGAGCCAACCGGCCCGAGCCCGGGCGAGGCCGCGGATAATCCGTTCGACGCCGGTGTGCTTGGCGGAGAGAGCGGCGGGGGTCACATCAAGACGGAGGGCGATGCTGGACATAAAGAAGCGTTAGAAGCGGCTGCGCCAGGCGAAGAGGCCCGTGCCGAGCAGCACGAAAAGGAGGTTGGGCAGCCAGGCAATCCATTCGGGGCGAAGCGCCGGATTCCCCCCCTGACTGTCGGCGAAAATGAGCAGTCCGAAGTAGGCGAAAGCGACCACCAAACCGACTCCAAAACTGAGCGAGGTCTCCCGTCGCCCCACGGTGATGGCGAGCGGCACGGCCACCAAGGCAAAAGCCAAGCAGGCGAAAGCCGAGGAAAATCGTTTGCTGATCTCGGTGCGCACCCGGCTCTCTTCCGCAGCGGAACCCGGCACCGCCTTTTTCGTGGCGAGCTGCTGCAAGGTCATGGCACTGAGGGAGGCCGGAGCCCGCGCCTTCTCCTGCAACTCTTGAAGTGAAACCGGAAAGGTGCCGGAGCCCGTGATGCCGTGCCGGATTTTGCGGTAATCATCCGGGGTGCCCGGGTCGCGTTGTTCGTAAAGCGCCCCTTCGAGATGCAGGAGGATGCGCTGGGAATTGAGGTCAGCCTCCAGACGTCCCTTGCGCGCATGCAGCACGCGAATCGGGCGATTGGCGTCGTCGAGTTCAAACACCTGAATGTTGTAAAGCGCGCCCCCCTCCCGTTTGCCGATGTAAATGCGGCGCCCGGGAAATTCATCGATGATTTGGTCGCTCCCGAATAGGGCGAGCGGATTGTTGACCGCGATGTCCAAAAGCACCGTCCGCATCGTCTGTTGAGCGGCGGGGGCGACCGAGAGATTAATCCAAAGGCAGAGCCCTGAGAGCACCGCACCCGTGGCAAAAATCGGCAGGGCCATGCGCCCCAGTCCGATCCCGCTGGCTCGCATGGCGGTGATTTCGTGATCGGCCGACATCCGGCCTAAGACCACCAAAACCGCCGTGAGGAACCCCCATGGGATGGTGAACGTGAGCGAGAAAGGGAAGACGTAGGCGATGAAGCTCAGGATCAACTCCGCCGGCACCTCGTGGTTGACCAAAAGATCCAGGAGACGCCGGGAAATATTCCCGAGCACCAACACAACGCTGAGCACCAGCACCGCGATCAGGGTGGCGACCAGAATCTCGCGAACAACATAACGGTCGAGCAGGCGCATGACGGAATGGGAACAAGGCTGCGGCACCCGCAGAAAAAGTCACCCTCAATGGCTTCTATCAGCCCAACGGGTTTTCTGATAAAATGCGGTCAAATTAAATGCTCCGGGTTGAGACTTTCCAAATCGGGCACAACAAAGCGCCCGTCTTTCCGGATCAGCGTGTCATCAAACCAGACTTCCCCTCCGCCGTATTCCGGACGTTGAATGCAAACCATATCCCAATGCACCTGGCTGCGATTGCCATTGTCCGCCTCTTCATAGGCCTGACCGGGGGTGAAATGGAAGGAGCCCGCAATTTTTTCGTCGAAAAGAATGTCCCGCATCGGGGTCTGAATATGGGGATGAAATCCAAGGGAAAACTCCCCGATATAACGGGCACCTTCGTCCGAATCGAGAATCTGGTTGAGCCGCTCCGTGTTATTGGCCCGCGCATCCACGATCCGACCCTTCTGAAAGGTCAGTCGGATTTGATCAAAATTAACCCCCTGATAAACGGTCGGCGCATTGAAACTCACATGCCCTTCCACCGACTCCCGCACCGGGCAGGTGAAAACCTCGCCGTCGGGAATATTATGCGTGCCCCCGCACGGAATGGCGGGGATCCCTTTGATGCTAAACCGTAAATCGGTGTCGGGACCGGTAATGTGCACCCGGTCGGTCCGCTCCATCCAGGCCTGCAATTTCGCCATCCCTGCTTTCATTCGCCCGTAATCGAGTGTGCAGACTTTGAAATAAAAGTCCTCGAATTGCTCCGTGCTCATCCCGGCCTGCTGCGCCATGGATGGCGTGGGCCAGCGGAGCACCACCCATCGGGTCTTGCGAATCCGGTAATCGAGCACGGGCCGCATCAAGGCCATCGCCATCTTCATTCGGTCCCCCGGCACATCAGACAATTCGGTGATGTTGTGCGAACCTCGCATCGCCACGTAACAATCCATCTGCTTCATCCGGGCCAACTCGATCTCCGAGAGAAGCGAATATTGCGCCTCGCTCGACTCCCGCAGCAGCTCCCGCGAGAGTCGACCGTTGTGGAGCTGCACAAATGGCACCCCACCCGCCTGGCGAATGGCGCGCACGAGGGAAATGCCCATGGCGGGTGGCACATCGAAAAGCTCCACCAGCACCCGTTCTCTGGTCTGCAATTCGAGCGAGTGCTCGACAAGAACGGCGGCCAAAAGGTCGAATCGGGGATCGTGCATAAGCCCGAAACCCTACCCAGGAATGACGGGCTGAACAGGGCAAAATTCCTCCTCCACCGCGCCGGGCGCATCTCCGATGATTGCCAATACAAGGCTACCGCAATAAAGGTGCAGCCATTCTAAAGCCCAGGCCAACGGCCTGGGTCCCCGTTGCCGAAAGATTTGGTGGCCTGAAAGGTCGCGATTCCGCATTTCCAATAGGGCGGCCCTATCGCGTCCCTTCAGGCCGCAACCGCCTCCCTTTACCCCCCCAGGCCTGACGTCCTGGGCTGTCGAATTCAAGGCCCTTGGCCCTCCTGCAATCATCGGAGATGCGCCCACCTCGCCGACGTGCCTGACCCCGGGTTGCACTAACCGCTAAATGGTGTTCTTCCGGCGTAGCGAATATGGGAAATCAGAACGCGAAACTGTCGTATCTGGAAAAACACGAGATATTTTGCGGCTATCAGAAAGTGATGTTTCTTCCTGTCACGCCAAAATGGAAATCGATCCGGGAATATCTCCAATAACTCAATCTCTGAGGCGATTTTGCGCAGGTATTTTGTCGTGACTTCTTCGCTCTGACATGCGGCAAAGACCTCTCGTTTTGCACGTTCAAGATCGCGCAAGACTCGGGGGGAAATCTCGATGCGATAGGTTTTCAAATGCCAAGCTTCTGCCATGCGTCGCCCACAGAAATTCCCTCTCCCCGCTCAAATTGGGCCTCGGATTCAGCTAGGGCCTCCTCGATTTCCTGAGCCTCACCGGCCTTGATGGCGGCAAGGGCGAGCAGAGATTCAGCCGTATCGCGAACCATTTTCAGTTCGACAGGATTGGCATCCCGTAGCTGCTCAAGAATTTCCATTACGCCCACGTTTTCGATCATGCTCCAGCAGCATGAACTTCTCAACCCAAAGTCCGAGATGATTCAATGACACTTGCCAACCGCTCCGACAACGATCGCTCGCAACAAATGACATCCGTTCTTGAACTTCCCGCCTTATTCGGCCCGCACCGCTTCGGTGATGCGGTCCCGAGTCGCCCGCCAAGCCGGCCAGCAGGCTGCCGCTGCCGCCGTCGCAACCACCCAGGCGGGAGCAAAAAATAGCTCCGGCCATGGCACCCGGAATTGAATGGTCCAGCCGAAAAACGCGACGTTCACCACAAAGGTCAATACCCCTGCCAGAAGTAAACCGGCCACAACCCCCAACCCAGCAGCGGCCAGCCCAATACCGACCCCTTCCACGACGGTCATCCCTATCATTTGCCCCTGGCTCATCCCCATGCTGCGCAAAATGCCGAATTCTCTCCGGCGTTCGATCACTAAAATACTCAACGTTAGAATCACCCCCATCGCCGCGACCCCCACCGCAATCGTGCGTAACAGATACGTCACCGCAAAGGTTTGATCAAAAATCTCGATCACCCGCTCCCGCAGCGTATCACGGGTATATAACCTATAACGTCCCGCCTCGGGAAACAGCCGGCGTATGGTCGCTGCGATCTCCTCAAAGTCTGCTTCAGGCTCCAGATGAATCGCGACGGATTGCACCCGGCTCTCCCCGGTGGCTGCGGCATGACGGTCGGCCGGGAAAAGGACCATTCCCTGGTCTCGAGTGTAATCCCGGTAAACGCCCACGATCGGCAGAAGAATTTGTTCCGGGCCTACTTGGAAAACCAGCAAATCCCCAGGATTCCGCCCTCGTTTGCGAGCGAAACTTTCGGTCACCAAGACTCCTTCGCCCTTTTGAAAAGCCGCGCGAGCCACTTCGGGATTGCCGCGGACGATTTCCACCACCTGACGGTTGTCTCGGCGAACCAAGGCGACCATGCCGGGGATGCCATCGATCGCCGTTTCCCATTCGCGGTAGGGATCCAGTTGCGCCACGCCGGGGAGGGCGCGAATGCTCTCCACTAAGGCTTCCGGCAGAAAGACCGGGCTGCCGCCGATTTCATTCGCGGCGGAAGAGAAAAAAAGATCGGCCCGCATCGTCCCGTCGATCCAACTGGTGACACTGCTTCGGAAGGCGTGAATCATCGTGGTGACCCCGATCATCATCGCGATCGAGGCCATTAATGCGGCCACGGTTGCGGCGTTGCGATGGAGGGCCCGTTGCAAATGATCGGCCCCCAGACGGATGAGCACCCGGGTGGCGGCCCCGGTTGGAAGGCCGTTTCCCAACCAGCGCGCCCCCCGGGCCGTGGCAAGCGTGGTGTGAGCGGAGAGAAGTGCCACGCTGGTTAGCACAAAGAAGGCGGAAGCGAAACTGGCAGAGGAAAAGGGAGTGGCCAGCGCGACCCAGGCCGAGATGCCTGCCGCCCCGAGCCCCCCCAATGCTAGCCAGAGCAACTGACGCGGGTTTCGCCGGATCACCAGAGCCGATCGCCCTCCCAGAGCCGCCAACACCGGCATGCGGGCAGCTTCGTCCGCCGGTTTCCAGGCCCCAACCAGCACCGCGAGCAGGCTAACCCCCACCGTGGCGATCAACGCGGTCGCGGAGGGGGTGATGGTTTCCACCTCCACGAGCACATAAAGATTCCTGATCGTCTGCGTGACCCGCCCCAGTAACCCTTGGGCCAACGCCAACCCCAAGCCGACGCCGCCGAGGAGTCCCAGGATGCCATAGAGTAAAGCCTCTCCCAGAAAGAGAGCCCGCACCTGCATCCGCGACGCTCCGATGGCCCGCAGAATGCCGAGTTCATGCCGCCTTCGCACCACCGAGGCAGAGACGGTGTTAAAGACCAAAAACGCTCCGACCAACAGGGAAATCAGGCTGAGCGCGGTGAGGTTCAGTTGAAAGCCCATGAGTAAATTTTGCACCTGCGCCGTTCGGGAGGCCGGGGTTTCAATCCGCACCCCGGAGCCCGACAGTCGGGTCAGAAGGGCTTCCGCCACCGCCCCGGCGCGAGTGGGTTCGGGTAAGCGGAGTTGGATCCGGGTAAGCGCCCCGGTTTTGCCCAAAATTTCCTGAGCCCAACCAATGTCCATCACCGCCAAATGCCGGTCGGTGCCAGGCGGAGCCTCTTCCGGACGGATTAACCCCGTGACCACCAGGGCATGCGGATGGCCATCGACCGCGATCGCCAGGCGGTCCCCGACCTGGATGCCGTGATCGGCGGCGAAAGCCTGGCTGAGGGCGACGGCCCGGTCGGTGGAGAGAAAACGTTCCACATCCACCGGCGGCCCCTCCGCCCTGCTTCGCAAGCTGAATGTGGAAAATGGGGCGTTAGTAAAGAGATCGACCCCAGTGATTTTTAAATAGTCACCGGGCAACTCGGGCAGGGTGGCAATTCCTTCCACGAGAGGGGTGGCGGCCGAAATCTCCGGGGCATCCCGAAACACGGGCCAGAGAGCGTCGGGTAACGGTTGACCCGCTCCCTGCACTTCCAAATGGGCTTTGCCCGAGACGAGATCGACGCTCGCTTCGAAGGCGCTGATCGCGGTTTGGTTGGCTGTCTGGACCGCGAGATAAACTGCGCTGCCGAGGGCAATCGCCGCGATATTTAACAATGCCAAGAGCGGATGCCGTCTGACATCACGCACGACATGTCGGCGAAAAATTCCGACAAATGCCAGGGCTCCGGCAACCATGTTAGGAAAAAAGAACGGTTTGCGCTCCTCTCTCGGACGCAACCCGCAGTTCGCCCGCCGCTTTCATTCCAATGCCTCGGCCTCCCAGCGCGCATAGCTTTCCCGGTAAGCCGTGCATTGTTCCATGAGCGCTTCATGCGGCCCGTCGGCGGCCAGTTGATTTTGGTGCACAAAGAGGATGCGGGGAGCGCGACGGAGAAGCGACACGCGGTGGGTGACGAGCAGCGTGGTCCGTTCCCGGGCGAGATCGAGAATGGCGCGGGCGATGAGTTCCTCGCTTTCCGGTTCCACAGCGGAAGTCGGCTCGTCCAATAGCAAGAGGAGCGGGTTGGCCAGAAAGGCGCGGGCAAGGCTTATCCGCTGGCGTTGGCCGCCGGAGAGCTTGACCCCGCGCTCGCCGACAACCGTTTGGTAGCCATCGGGAAACGCCTCGATGAACCCCTGCGCATTGGCCCGACGGGCGGCTTCTCGCACCGCTTCCTCGGATTGTTCCGGTCGGGCATACCGGATGTTCTCCAGCAGGCTGTCGTTAAAGAGATAGGTTTCCTGCTGCACAAAACCGATTTGAGACCGGATCGATTGCAGGGTGAGCGTGCGCAAATCGTGACCATCCAACCGGACAGCCCCGGCGGTGGGATCGAAAAACCGAGGGACCAACGACAATAACGTCGATTTACCCGCCCCACTCGACCCCGCGATCGCCACGAATTCTCCGGCCTCGATCCGGAGATCGATCCCTTCTAAAATCGGGCTCCCCGGTTGGTAGGAAAAATCGACCCGCGCGAAGGTCAACTGGGCCCGCGGTTCGGGCCAATCCACGGCGTCCGGCGCGTCGGTAATTTCCACCGGCTCATGCAGCACCTCCAGCACCCGGGTCGCCGAGGCGCGGGCGCGTTGCAAGGTATCGGTCATTTGGGCCAGGGAATTGATTGGGCTTTGCAACCGCCACCAATAACCGCGATACGCAATCAAACCACCCAACGTAAATTCGCCCCGCCAAATAAACCAGGCACCCAGCCCGAGCATCGCGACATTCGATAAAAAACCACCGATCCCGACCATCGGAAAAAAGAGCGCCCGCAACCGGATCGCCTGCATGGCGCTGGCATAATGATTCTGCACCACCGACTGAAAGCGACCGACCTCTTCCCGCTCCCGTCCATACGATTGCGTGAGCTGCACGCCGCCCAACCGGTCATGCACGAAGGTGCCGATCTCCCCCAGCCGACGACGAAGCGCTTCATAGACGCCTTTCACCTCGCGGTTAAACCGGCGGATCAATAAAAACGCCAATGCCAGCGGCAGAAGTATGAAGAGTCCGATCACCGGTTGCAGCGCGATCACAATCCCGGCTACGACCACAAACGTGCACAGCTCATTGATCAAGCCGCTCACATTTCGGAGCACGGCACTCTCCATGGCATCCACATCACTGATCACCCGGGTGACCAAATCACCCGTCCGCCGATCGTGATGATACCGCATCGATTGCCGACCCAGCGCGGCATAGGCTTCGACCCGCACATCCCGCACGAACCCCTGGCCGGCGCGTTCGAGAAAATAGTCCTGGAGCGCACTGGCCGCCGTCGCTACCAGATAAGAGACCAGCATCAGAGCGAGCACCCAGAACAGCGCCGGCACATCCCGGTCCGGCAAGACGTGATCGACCACGTATTTCCAAAATAACGGGTGTAACTGGCCGAAAGGCACCGCGATAAAAAGCGCGCCCAACGAAGCAATCAACCAGCCGCGATACGGGCGCAACCGTTGCCAGACTTCCCGGACCAACTGGCGATTCTCAAAGGTCATTCAACCAGCATCATCGGCGGGGAAAGCGTTCCCGGCAACGGAAAGAACCGATACCCGATCACGCCGACATCCAACGCACCGGAAGGGAGAACTCCAAAGTGGCTGAGCCAGGCGTTAGTCGCCCATGCGAAAGGCCGGTGAGCGAGCCTTTGCGAATATGAATCCCCTCCGGATCATGCAACCCGATCGCCGCCCCGATGAACCCGCTCAAATCGGGTTCGTGCCCCACGAGCAGAATCGATTCAAATCGGGGAAGAAACGCAGCCAGCTCCTCAAACGCATCCGACGGACTCATCCCACAGGCGAGCCAGGGCTGTATCAACGGCTCCGGCAACCCCGCCCGCCGACATACCTGCTCTGCCGTTTGCCGCGCCCGCACCACCGGACTGGCCATGATGAGCTCGGGGGCAATCCGATGGTCGACGAGAAAAGCGGCCACCCGTTTGCATTGGCCCTCTCCCTTCTCCGTCAACTGCCGATCGTGATCGTGACTGGCGTCAGGTGCCGCCTCTGCGTGCCGCAATAAATAAAGCATCGATTGGGCCGGATTACTCCTGGGGCATTTCCGAGACGTTTTCGCGGGCTTTGATCAACAGCTCGTCTTCCGCATCAGGCTCAACGGTTTGCACACAGGCGGTCAGGCTGGCGAACAAAAGTCCGGCCACACAGCATTGGAGAAATGAAGTCATGTGAGGAGAAAAGCGGAACCACCCGCAGTTGCCAAGTCCGGAGCTTGCAATTAGTTGCCCGTTGCTCGACGGATCGGTTCCATGCAGTTCTTCGCCTGCAGCCAGTGTCATCAACTCATTTATTTTGAGAATTCGATCTGCCTGGGCTGCGGAAGCACCCTGGGGTTCGAACCGCTCAAACGGCAGATGTTTGCCATTGAACCTGTCGCCAATTCGGAATGGTGCGTGGTCGGCGATACGGCCCACCGATTTCGGCTCTGCGCCAATGGGGTGAATCATCAGGTCTGCAATTGGTTGGTCCCGGCAGAGGATGACAACCCGCTCTGCCGCGCCTGCCGGTTGAATGAGTGGATCCCCGACTTGACCGTGCCGGGCAATCCCGAAGCCTGGGCTCGGCTGGAGCGAGCCAAACGCCGTTTGCTCCACGGCTTGCTCACACTCGGCCTCCCGATTCGGAGTCGCACGGCCGATCCGGATCACGGCATTGGGTTTCGCTTCCTGGCTGACGATTTCACCTCAGCGGTGGTTACGGGTCATCAGGATGGAATGATTACGCTGAACATCGCGGAGGCTGATGATGCGGAACGGGAACGACGACGGCAGGAGCTGGGCGAACCTTACCGGACGTTGCTCGGCCATTTCAGGCATGAAATCGGCCACTATTATTGGGCGCTGCTCATCGATCATAGCCACCAACTCCCGGCTTTCCGCCAGCTCTTCGGCGACGAACGGCTCGATTACGGGATTGCCCTCAAAAATCATTATTCCCATGGCGCTCCCCAGGATTGGCAGCAGCGCTTTATCAGTGCTTACGCCGCCATGCATCCCTGGGAAGATTGGGCCGAAAGCTGGGCTCACTATCTTCACATTCGCGACACCTTGGAAACCGCCGCTGCCTGCGGCGTGGCGATCGATTTGCCCGACCGACCGGCCCGTCGGCTGGAACTCGACGGGGAAACGCCGGAATTTGATCGGGTGATGGAAGATTGGCTGATGCTCACCCACGTATTGAACAACCTCAATCGCGGCCTTGGCCTGTCGGATAGTTATCCCTTCATTATCTCCCCGGTCGCTTCAAACAAACTTCGCTTTATCCATGACGCCATTCGCCAAGTCGGGGGGGTGGGGTGAAGCGAACGATGGGGTGAGGAAGGGCATGACGGCGGCAGGGATACTTGTGTATTTCGCCGTCCATAGTTGTCATTTCACCGATAGCATCGATCCGACAGATTGAGGTAGTTAGAGGGTCCCATGATTACGGATCCCAAACTCATCGAACTCCTTAACGAGCAAATCAAAAATGAGCTCGAATCGCATAAGCAATATCTCGCCCTGGCGGCCTGGTTTGAAAACACGCCATGCAAAGGTTTTGCCAACAAATACCGGGCTGCGGCGATGGAGGAACACCAACACATGATGAAATTTTATGATTACATCGCCGATCGGGACGGACGAATTAAAATTCTTAGCACGAGTGAGCCAAAACAGGAATTTGAATCGGTCGTCGATGCCGCCCAGGCAGCGCTGAGTCAGGAAAAAAAAGTGAGTGCTCAAATCCGTGCGATTTATGCCCACGCACATGAATGCGGGGATTTCGAGACGCTTTCATTTCTTAAATGGTTTTTGGACGAACAGGTTGAGGAAGAACGCGCCGCTCACGACTTTCTCGGTTATGTCGAGATGGCGAATGGAAATCCAGTCGCTTTGCTAGAGTTGGATAGTCGTTTGTCCAATCAACCAAACACCTCGCTGGGCGCTTAAAATGTGGGGTTTGTCAGTCCCGTTGACTAAAAAAATTCAAATCTAATATTGTGATGGAAAACAAAGATAAGTTTCCTGAACAGAAACCGGAACTGCCTTTGCCACGCGGTGAGGCATTTCCGCTGGAGTCGAAAGCCCCGATTCGTCGACCGGCCTGGTGGAAATTCTTTGGCCCTGGATTCATTATCAGCATTGGCTACTTCGATCCAGGAAACTGGGCCACCGATCTCCAGGCAGGAAGCCAATTTGGTTACTCGCTCCTGTGGGTCTTGTCTCTGAGTTGTTTAATCGGCGCCATTACGCAAAATCTCTGTGCAAAGCTAGGAATCGCGACCCAGCAGGATTTGTCTGAACATTGTCGCGAACGCTTCCCTCCCTGGATCGCGAAAATCCTGTTCGTTTCAGCCGTGCTATCGATGATGGCGACCGACCTCGCGGAAATCATCGGAGTGGCTGTGGCGCTGAATCTTCTCTTTGGAATTAGTCTCATGGCAGGAGCGGTCATCACGATGGTGGACGTGTTTCTGATCCTGCTCCTCAATCGCTTTGGGTTTCGAATCATTGAAACGATCTTTCTCGTGATTCTCACCACCGTCAGCGGGATATACGTGGCTGAAATGTTTATGAGTCATCCGGACTTCGGAGTTGTCGCAACAGATAGTGTGGTCCCCAACGACTTAATTTTCCGCGACGCCAGCGCATTGTTTATTGCCATCGGCATTATCGGGGCAACGATTATGCCGCATAACCTGTATTTGCACTCCAAGCTCGTGATTTCACGAGTGAAAGAAAATCTCGCTCCACCCAAAAAACTTTATGGTTGGTCGCTCATTGATACCAACGTCTCTCTTGCCTTCGCCTGGTTCATCAATGCGGCGATTCTTGTGGTGGCGGCTGCGGTTTTTCACCCTATTTATCTCAAAAGTGGAACGCTCATTGACGATTTCGGGGTTGCTTACAAAACGTTGGTTCCAATCTTGAGTCAAAGCGCCGGCTTGATATTCGCGGTGGCGCTCCTCTGCTCCGGCGTCGCCTCGTCAACCTCGGCTACTATGGCTGGGCAGATTGTTTTTGAAGGATTTCTTCGACTGAAAACCGTCAGCCTCTTCCGGATCCGTGTGTTGACCCGGCTTCTCACGATGGCTCCGGCTCTGGTTGCGATTGGGATGCACGCCCATCCGGTCAGTATTCTGGTTTTCAGTCAGGTCATTCTCTCGTTGCAGCTTCCGTTCGCCTTAGTCCCGCTCCTGCTCTTTACCGGGAATCGGAAACTAATGGGCGATTTTGTAAACAAACCTTGGCTGCAATGGTTGATGTGGCCAACCGTAACCGTGTTGCTCATCATGAACTTTATCATGTTGGCCCAGTTGGTCGGACTGCTTCCCAGTCAATGATGGCCCGAAAGCGGGCGAACTTTTCATTGCCGATGGCCCCATTTTGATCGGAATGTAGAAGGGTGTCTCGCCGTGTGACCATCGCGGATATTGCCAAGGAGGCGGGTGTCACCCCGATGACCGTTTCGATGGCGCTACGGAACCACCCTCGCATTTCAATCGCCCGGCGAGAGACGGTGCAGCAACTGGCCGCTGCGATGCGATACCGGCCTTGGATTCGGCAATCAATCGCGGCCTGCTCCCCGCGGGGTCGGCTGGCGCATGACTCGCTGGTTGGCACCGTTTTACTTCGACCACCGCAGTATCGACAGACGCTGGATCGGGGGGTGCAGGGGCTGTTGATGAAGCAGCTGGCTCCGCGCGGATTTCAGCCCTCCCTTTTCGATGCCTCTGAACTTGCTCCGGAGCGGGCGGGTGAGATTCTCCTGGCTCGCGGGGTCGAAAGCCTGCTTGTCCAACCGAGCTCCGATGCCGATTTTCACGGTCGGTTTCCTTGGCAACACTTTGTCTCGGTCGGTTTTATGGTCGCCGTGGTGCCCTGGCGGATTGACTGGGTTTATGTCGATATCGGACGGGCTGCCCGCGAATCTTTTCACATCGCCCGCAAGCGGGGGTATCAGCGGATTGGCTATGCCTTCATCCAAGAACCGATCGAGCCGCCGGATCATGTCGCCAAACTGGGGAATGCTTGGCTGGCGTATCATGAAACTGCGGTCCGACACCGAGTGCCTCCGTTGGAAATGAGGGTGCAGGATCAGAAGGCGTTCATCGGATGGCTGGAGCGTTATCGGCCGGATTGTGTCATTGGCCAAGTAGATCAAATGTCGAAGATGCATCCATCGATTAAAAAGATGGGGTTTATCAGTCTGCGCTCCACTGACCCCGGCTTGAGCGGTTGGACGGCAGGTTTGGAGCGGGTCGTGGGGGTGGCGGTGAATTTGATGGAAATCAAAGTGCGCCAACGAGAAAGGGGAGCGCCAGACTCGCCCACTTGCCACCGCGTTGGGATGCGTTGGAAGGAGGGAAATAGCCTGCCGTGGCGGGGACCTGAGCCGTAAGGGAGGGGCTACCCAACAAGCAGCTTTATGGGTAAAGCATCCGAAGGCTAGACCTTTCGTATGCCGGTTTGTAACGGTTTCAGCGGATCGCAAGGTCCTTCCCTCTCACCCCCCCAGACAATCCATGACGCAGCCCCCCCTCCGTCCATGGCGGTCCCTGTCCGCCTCTCTCCTCCTTGCCTCTTCTTGCTTCGCGCCGCCCCTCACGGCTCAGGTGACCACGCAAGGGTTTCTGAATCTCCCTCGTAGCGAAGCCCCCGGCACGCTCCTGAGTCATCCGAATGATAACGACTCCCGTTGGGCCGGTCGGATGACGACCGTGCAATACGTGAATGGCTGGGTTGTCACCGGCTCGGAGATTCCTGGATCGGAGAGCGGTTCCGATCTGGAAATGCGGGTCTATGACATCTCGAATCCTGCGGCTCTCGTCCGACGGTTTCCCTCCGACTTCGGGCATTCGGCTGCGGGCGACTCTTGGTATAGCGGCAACTTCGGCTGGAACGCCCATGGTTCCGCCCACGTGGGCAACTATCTCGCGCCGCGAACGGTGCATGTCGAATCCTATGGAGGCATGGTGCGGACCGGGGCCACGGGTGGTGTGCAGAATGTCCAAGGGGCTTTTCCATTCGGACCAGCCGGGCGAGGTGCGCACGCGGGGCCGTGGGGCGCGAGTTTTCCCTGGTATGGGAGTGTCGGGACATTTGAAAATTTCTCCATTTTTAAACGGATTCCCAACCCAACCGGCGGCGGGTTTATTAACAAAACCCTCGCCACATTTGACCATGAGAGTGACCACGGGGTGAAAGGCTGGCATCCCATTTTTTTCGGGGATCTTCTCATCTACGTCGGGGACGGGGGCGGCAGCTCCGGGAGCAGTGTGGTGGTTTACCGGCTCGCGTATGAAAACTTCGATAACCCCGACTTGATGTCCGTCACCCCTCAGCTTCTCGGGGCTTTTACGGGAAGTTTTACCAATTATTGGCCAAATCTGTTTAGTGATGGGGACGGGTTGTATGTGGTCGGGTCACAAACCGATATTGTGCAGTCCGTAGAGATTACCGGAGTCGTTGATCCCACCGGTAGTGGCGAGTTTGGCGGGGCCCGCTCCTGGACCATTCCCAAACTGATGAATGCCACCTATCCGGTCTATCAAGATCAGTTCGCCTTTATCGATCATGTGAAGCTCGACATGACAAAATTCATCGCGGGCGACCCGAATCCAGAGGTGTTGGTGCTTGATAAATTTGCGAGCGGCAACCAGGTGAACACGTCGCAGATGTCGCTGCCATTGGGCAATCTTTGGCTGACAGGGGGCACCGCCAACTCAATGGGGGGCGGGCTGGTGCAAGGTCTCGGCGTTTGGGTGCAACAACAGGCCCCTGACACGACCGCGCCGAAGGTGGCCTATCATATTCCTCAAGCTGCGCGGACCCAATATCCCATCCATGCCCCCCTTAGCTTTCTCGTCCATGAAACGCAGAGACGTCCGTTCCTCGCCGGACGCGATCTGCTGGTTCGCAAGGTGCTCGCTGGTGACACCCTCAGCGATTCGGTGCCCGGCTTTGTGGTGCACGACATGAGTGGCATGATGACTTTCAACCCCAGCCAGCCGCTCGACGAAAATGCCACTTACCAAGTCGATTTCCTCTCTGATCCAGTCGCTGACATCGGCTTTGTCGATACGGCGGGTAACTACATTGAGCCCTATTCCTTCCGATTCTCAACCGGGTCTGCCATCGCTGGGAATACCCCGGCAACCATCACTTCGGTAAACGCCAATCCATTTAAGCCTACTCCCGGCCAGCCCGTTGCGGTGACGGTGAATGCCACGGACGCCGATGCGGGCGATCAGGCGGCGTTACAATATCGGTTTAACTTCGACGGCACCTGGGGAGGATGGGGAGGGAGCCCGACGGCCTCGCATACTTTCAACGACTCCGGTCGCGCTCGCGTCCTCGTGCAAGTGCGGGATTCCGCTCAGAACATCAGCAGCGGCTCTGTGAATTTACTCGTCACCATCCCGCCCGCTTCCCCGGCTCCCACCCAAAGCAGCACCATGGCGGTTGGCACCCTCAATAACGTCCAACGCCTCTGGGTGGTCAATCCCGATGCCGACACGGTCAGCATCCTTAACGCCACGACCGGAGCAAAACTGGACGAACAAGCCGTCGGTCGGAACCCACGCAGCGTGGCGCGTGATGCGAATGGCCGCTTTTGGGTGGCCTGCCATGGGTCGGATGAGATTTGGGTGTTGAACGCCAATGGGCAGCCCTACGAAGTCTTAGAGACCGGATACGGCAGCGCTCCATTTGCGGTTTGCGCGAGTCCGGATGGCGCGTCGATTTTTGCCACGCTTTACGGCAGCCAGCGAGTCCTGCGCTTTCATATCGCGGACCCTGGGAATCCAATTCACGTCGACACCCTGCCCACCCCGCGCGCCATCGCGGTCAGCGGCAATGGGCAGCGGGTGTTTGTGAGTCGGTTTATCTCTTCCGACCAACAGGCTACGGTGCAGGAGTTTGAATCCGCATCTGCATTTACCTTCAAACGCAACATTCACCTAGCAGCAGTCGGCACCGGGGATGGTGGTGACCGCGGGGCGGGCGTTCAGAATTATCTCTCCGGCCTGACGGTTTCCCCGGGAGGCAATCATTTGGTTGTCACGGCCAAACTCGACAACACCCAGCGGGGAACGCTCTTTGGCGTCGGCGATCTCACCCATGAAAACACCGTGCGCGCCATTCTGGAAGTCATCGATCTGGGGACAAATACGCATTTGGTGAGTTCGCGCCGCGATTTTGATAATAGCGACAGTCCATCGTCCGTGGCATTCACCCCCTATGGCGAGACGGTGCTAGTAACGCTGCAAGGGAATAACAAGGTAGTCGGGATCGACGGGTTGACTCTCGGGCAAAGCGTCGGTTTTTCTGTCGTGACCGATGTGGCCCGAGAAGTTGGGCTCGCTCCGCAGGGCGTCTTGGTGGACCCGTCCGTTGACCGGATTTATGTCTCCAACTTCATGGGGCGAAATGTGACGGTAATGGACGGGAGTCCGTTGTTAAATCAGAATAAAACTAACCTTCCCGTCCTCGCGACCACCAGCACGGTGGCCAGCGAAGCCCTGGCCCCTGACGTATTGTTGGGCAAACAAATTTTCTATAACGCCGCCGATGAGCGGATGAGTGCGGAAAGTTATATTTCCTGCGCCACCTGCCATCTTGACGGGGGACACGACGGACGGGTCTGGGATTTCACCGGACGTGGAGAAGGGCTGCGGCGGACGACCGACCTGCGGGGACGGGGGGGGATGTCGCATGGGAATGTCCATTGGAGTGGCAATTTCGATGAGATCCAGGATTTCGAACACGACATCCGCGGGCCATTCGGAGGAGCCGGATTTCTGGCGCTTACTCCGTCGGAATTCGCTGCACAGCATGCCACGCCGGATTCGAACAAGGCCGGGTTAAGCGGAGAACTTGATGCACTGGCGGCTTACGTTTCTTCCCTAGGTGCCGCATCGGTTCCCCGCAGCCCGAATCGGGCGTTTGACGGCACCATGACGGCGGAGGCCATGGCGGGAGCGTTGGTGGCGCAACAGTTGAATTGCTTCGATTGCCACAGCGGCTCCTCGCTCACCGAAAGTATCGTGAGCCCGATCAGCAGCGCGGGGTTGCGCAATGTGGGGACGGTGGCTGAATACAGCGGGCAACGGCTTGGGCAGGGAACTCTGGGGGGCGTTGATACGCCGACCCTTTGGGGGTTGCATGATAGTCGGGTCTTTCTGCATCACGGTCAGGTCGGTTCTTTGGAGGAAGCCATGGCTTTTGCCGGTGGCCAAATGCTCACCATGGCAGCGGCCACGTTTTCCGGGGCGGGCACCAGTTTCACGAACAACGGCCCTGGCGGTGGCGGCAATCATCGCGGGATGTTCGCCAACACCTCACGACGACTTACAGCGAGCGGATCGAAGGTGACTTGGAGCAACGTCGACGGTGGTCCGGGTGGGGCCGCCCGCATTGCGATGCGTTATAGCGCAACCTTCAATGGCACGGGGGTGATCCGAGTCAATGGCGTGGCGACCCCTGTTTCGGTGAATCAATCGCCGAACGCAGGCTCTGGCCACAGGGCTTGGGATTGGGTTGCCGTCGAGACCTCGCTTCATGCGGGCACGAATAACGTGGTCGAATACGAATGGGTGAGCGGACAGAACGTTGCGATCAATGTGGCGATCATTGCCGATTCCAGCGCAATCGCAGCCGCCCAACCGCACCGTCAAGTTCTGACATTGACCTCCGAGGATCGCAGCAATCTCCTCGCTTGGCTGGAGCAGCTGGATGGCAGGGAACCGGACGGCACCTTGGCCCCTGAAACGACCGGGCAACCGCTTCTGGTGGATGGCGATTTCGCCGCCAGCGGCAATTTCCTCAACTTTTCTGGCAGTAGCAGACCGGTGCATGCCGGGCAGGGCTGGGGGTTGGGGGCCAGTCGGCGCTGGGAACGGGATCAGGCGAACCAACGGGCTCACATCATCAATCCCACGGGCAGCCAAAGCCTGACCCAGGTGATCGACGGCGCGGGAATCACGGGGGGATTATCCCTCCAAGTCCGCGCCCGAAACCTCGAAGGCGACAGCAGCCCAAACCTACTTCGGGTGCAGCTTTTCGGGATCAATGGAAACGAGTGGACTCTGTCAAACTGGGGGGCCGGCTTGCCAAGTGGGGCGACTAGTTATGCTTTGCTCTATGATAGTGGGAACCTGGGTGGCAGCACTTTCGCTTGGAAAGAAGCGGTCGCGACCTCGGCCGATGCGGGTGCGGGCTATGATTACCTAGCGGTCCGAATCATTGGCGAAGGGGTGACCCCTGCCAACGGCGATCTCCTGATGGTAGACGATGTTCTTCTCTTGGGCGGAAGCGGAGCCCCCGCTGGCTCCGCTCCGGTCATCACTTCGCAGCCAGCCGGGCAAACCCTCTATCTCGGGCAGACGGCCGAATTTACAGTGGGCGTCTCAGGCGACCCGACTCCTACCATTGAATGGTTCAAAGGCGCGGCGAGTGTCGGAACGGGCTCCACCTTGACCCTGACTTCCGTCACTGGGGCAAGTGCCGGTTCCTACCATGCGGTGGCGACCAATTCGTTGGGATCGGTTTCTTCCGCCTCTGCATCGCTCTCGGTCATCACCGATAACGGGTTGCCAGGGTTGACCTTGGCTCCCATTGGCGGGGCGACCACGGCTGTCAGTCGCGTATTGGCGGGTGGGGAATGGGAGCAAGCGAGCAATGCCGCCGGATTGAACGGCACGAGCGATGAGGCCATGCTGAGTTATCAAACTTTCGCGGGGGACTTTGAAGCGGTAGTGCAAGTCAAAGCCTTGAGCGGGCCCGCGTCGGCACGCGCCGGGTTGATGCTCCGTGAGGGAGCTGGTAGCAATGTGCGGACCGTGGCTATCGCCAGTCGCACCGACGGATTCTATGTTCATCAAGCCCGAGCCAGCATCGGCGGAACGATCTCCGGTGAAACAATCGCCTCGCATGGCGGATCGAATATCAACCATGCGTTCCCTAACAAATGGGTGTTGCTCCAGCGGGTGGGTGACACGGTGACCGTAGCGGTGAGCCAAGACGACCAGACCTATCTGGAGATTATGAGTTACACCCTGACCGATCTGGCGGATGAGGTGCGCATCGGGATTTGGACCAGTCGCGGGGCGTCTGGAGATCTGGCCGTTTCGCAGTTCGACCACTATTCTCTGCTGCCAATCAGCGCGGGGGGGCAGGAGAATATCGTGGTGAATGGCGACATGAGCCAGGATTTGGTAGGCAATACCGGCACCACCACGGATACCGCTCACGCCGACCTGGGATGGACGCAGCCGGGTTCGGCGCGTTGGACTCGGGATTCCACAAATGATTGGCTCGTGGCCGACGACCACGGGGCGCAATCGACGGTGCAAATCATCACCGATCAAGCGCAATCGACCGGACTGCAAACCGTCGTTTTCGATGCGAAAAACACCGAGGGCACCGGCACCGCCAACACCCTCTGGATGCGAGTCTGGGGTGTCTCCGGCGCGGTCTCGGTCAGCAATTGGAATAATGCGGGGCCCAGTGGTGGCGTGTTGCTTTACGACAGCGGCAACGTCGGTGGTTCGACGTTCGATTGGTCCACCTTCACGAGCGAAGTCGATTTCGGCGCTGGTTATGAGAAGATTGTCGTGAAAATTTTCACGCTTGATGTGGTCTCGGGCGAAGGGGATTTCCAAGCGGTCGACAACGTGAAGATCGGCACGGGCTTCTGATCGACGGGCGGGGGCTGATTCGGAATCAGCTAGGTCGCAAAGGCAGCGATCACAGTTGACCCCGGCGCGAGGCTTTCCTAGGGTGGCCCGCCAGTTAACCCACCCTTATCCACCATGACACTGAAACCAGGCGATTCCGCTCCTTCATTCACCCTCCCGACCAAAACCGCTGATGGCCCTAAACTCATCACGCCGCTCCCGTCGGTCAATGGCAAGAAGATCGTGCTTCTCTTCTTCCCGATGGCATTCACCGGCGTTTGCACGACGGAATTCTGCGACGTTACCCAAGGGCTTGCGGCCTATCAGGCGTTGGATGCCGATGTTTACGGCATCAGCGGCGACAACCCGTTTGCCCAGGAAGCTTGGGCGCAAAAAGAGAAGATCGGCGTGACTCTCCTCAGCGATTACGAACACCAGGTCGCGCAGGATTACGGCGTTGCTTACACCAGTTTCCTTCCCGACATCGGTCTCCCAATGGGCGGGGTCCCCAAGCGTTCCGCTTTCGTGATCGATGGTTCTGGCGTCATCCGCTATGCCGAGATCAAAGAAGACGCCCGCGAACTCCCCGATTTCCAAGCGATCCAAGCCTGTCTGAAAAACATTTGACTCGCCTGAGCGCGTTTTCTTGTCATTTCGCCGGTGTTCCAGATGCATGCGCTCTGGACACCGGTTTTTTCTGCCTCCATCTTTCCCATTGACTCTTACCCTATGGATATTCCTGCTGCCACCCTGCGCGAACTCACTCTGTCCAACGGACGGAACGGTCATTATTACTCCCTCCCGGCCCTGGAGCAATTGGGCGTCGGCCCGGTTTCGCAGTTGCCTGTTTCGATCCGGATCGTTTTGGAATCGGTGTTGCGCAACTGCGACGGGCGGAAGGTGAGCGAGCGGG
>CAZSPO010000014.1:0-10455 GCA_964608775.1 uncultured Chthoniobacterales bacterium
AGCAATGCGGCTGCCATGATGAAGCCGTTGACCTGATGGCGGAAGGTTTTCAACAGGCGATACGGGAAATCTCCCGTGGATCACGGAAGCCGGCTGTCCTGCTCGGGGGGCTCGATTCCGCAGCGGCTGCCGCCGCGCTCGCTCGCCTTCGGAAGCCTATCCGCACATACACGTTTAAATGGGGAAGCCGACAATACGATCAGGCCAATGTCGATCCGTTCGTGGAATCGTTGGGATGCGAGCACACCTGGGTCCCGCTCGACCTTGCCTTCTTTCGCGAGGGCTTGGAGCGAATCTACGATTACGTGGACGAACCGAGGAGCGAACTCGCTTACCAAATTTGCTCTTCCGAAACCTGTGGAATCGCTTCGAGGGACGGATGCGATCTGGTAGTCTCGGGCGATGAGGCAGAGTCGCTGATGACGGGTTATCCGGCCTGTCATGGGATGGTGTCGCTAATCCGCAAGGCGGACAGCATTCCACTTTGGCTCCGGTCCCTGGCAATTCAGGCACTGAATCATCCCTGGTTTCCTGGGTTACTCGGACATGCTGGGCGAAACGTGCTGACGGTGCTCAAAAACTCGAGATTGCCTCCGCACCTCGCTTCGCTCCTCGTTTTCCGGTTGCTGGACGATTCCGAGGTATGTGCCTTGACGGGGGGCGGGGAGCACGAATGGCTTCCCGAATTCCTGGCGCTGCGCCTCGAAGAACTGGCGTCGGAAGACCGTTCTCTTGATCCCGTTTGGATCGCGCATTATGGGAACGAGCGATACGCTGCGTCCATTCGCTACAAGCAGGCTGGGCCTGCCGCGATGTTTGATATCGATTTTGCGTCGCCCTTTCAGCATAAGGGCTTCGCCCAGATGGTGCGCGCGTTTCCCTCCCGCATTCTTCACCCGCAGGGAGTTGCCTCGGCTAAGGCTGGGAAAGCACTCTTCCGCGAGGCGATGATCAAGCATGGCTTTCTGCCTCCCGAGGTGGCAATGCAGGAGAAAGACACCCCTGGCAACGCACCCATTGACGAGTGGCTGGGAGGCCCACTCGCCGACGAGGTCGCGGAATTAATCCGAACTTACACAGGGGATCGGCTCGATGCCAAAGCGATCCGCCGGATTTTCGGACCGAAAATTGGACGGGAGCTTTACCGCCGATTCTGTGGTGTGAGTCGGGTGACGTCTCATGCAGAACTCGCTCTGTTCGGGTATGCACTATTTCGGAAGCACATCAATGACCCCCGTTCAGAATAGATTTCGATCCGGAAGGATGTGGCGGGTAGCGGGGTATATTCTCGCGATCGCCAGCAGTCTTTACTTAGTGTTGGCGATTGACTGGGCGCGGCTACGCAGTGTTGAATTTGACCTTCAGCCCGGTGTCGCTTTGCTGGTAATCCTTCTTTACGCAATGTTCATGCTTCTCCGGACGGTTAGGTGGAAGCTTTTACTCCTTTCGAATGTGCCAGTGCCGCTCTCGCTTCTTTTTCACATTACCTGCGTGGGATCTTTCGCTGCGGTTTTGGTCCCATCGGGAATGGCGGAGGACTTCACCCGGGGGATTATGCTCAATCATGCGGTGAAGAATGTTCACCAGACTACCTCTTCGATTCTCCTTGAACGGGCGACCGGTCTTGCGGGGTATTTATTCTTCGCTTGTGTCGGCATTGCCATGGCTTGGCCGATGTTGGGGGCACTCGTGCCCGTTAGTTTGGCGGGTTTCTACGACTGGCCGGGGTTGCCGCTGGGGCTGCTGACCCTGATGCTGGGGGGAGGGGCTGCTTGGGTCGGAATGTGCTCCCGACCGGTCCGACGTTTCGTCCAGCAGACAGGGGCGGAAATGAGACGCGTGCTGAAAAAACGGGCGTCGGGACTCGCGATGATCGGAGTGTTGGCTATTTGCAGCCCGTTAAGCGCCATTTTTGCTAATTCTCTCGTTGCGCCTGCTTTTGGGGTGGTGGTGCCGTTTGGCCTGTTTCTCTTCGCCATTCCGTTGATCCTTTTAATCGAAAATCTTCCCTTCAGCCTGGGCGTCGGCATGCTTCCGATCCGCCTTTTTCTTTTTGGCTTTTTCTTTGGACCATTCGGAGTCGAAGTGGAAGCTGCGATTCTCATTGGCTTCACCACGCGTGTACTCTACCTTCTTACTCTCGCGGCGCTTCTGACTGTAAGTTATATCGCGTGCAGGCAACCAATTACGACCCAATCGCATGAACGATCGTGAACCACTAACATTCTGCATTCTGTGCGGCGATGCCACTTACAATCGTGGGGATCGCGCGAACCTCGCGGCACAATTGGATCTGCTCGCTGATCAGTTCCCAGACTGTCGTATCATCATTGATTCGTATCGTCCTGAAGTGGATGCGCGGTGGTATCCGCGCGCGGAAGTCTTGTTCCGACATCATTTTCCGGGGCCTCGTATGATCCGGGCAATTCGTGATGCTAACATCGTCGTCTGGGGGGGGGGAGCATTGCTGGCCGACAATGCGAGCATTGTGAAGGTTCCCTACTGGTTGGTTATCATGGCGTTCATCCGATTCATCTTGCGAAAACCCTATATGGTTTGGGCGCACGGTCTCGTGTTGAACCGCAGATGGAGCCGGGCGCTGGCAGGGTGGACGTTTCGATGGGCGGAGGCGGTTGCCGTGCGCGATAGGGGCAGCTACGATCTTACACATCGTTCCGGACATGGGACAACGCCGGTATACCTCACGGCAGATCCTGCAGTGTTGAGTGAGCCAGGCGAGGCTGAAGAAGGACTAGACTTGCTGCGATCCCTCCGACTCGATCCCGAAAAAAGCCCAATCTTTGCATTCTGTCATACCTTTTGTGCTCAGCATTACGATGCCGCTGACTGGATCCCTTACATGATCGCAGGCCCGCTCGGTTTGCGCAAACGGCGGGGAGCCGAGCGCATCGAACGACTGATCGAAGCGATGCGCCGATTCATCGATCGATTGATGGATGCTTATTCTTGTCAGTTCTTACTTTTGCCAACTTACCCGGCACCGTGGGAGAATGACTCCATTCATTTCCGCGAGCTGGCATCACGTATCAGCCGGAAAGATCGGGTTGCCATTCTCGAAAAAGATGACATTCCTCCGAAGCATTACCATGCGATGTGGCGTCATTTCTCTTTCGTTGCAACAACGCCCCTGCACCACTCGATTCTCACTGTTACGGCGGGAAAGCCATGCCTGAACATCTACTATGAAGAGAAAGGACGAAACTTTTTTGAAGCGCTGGAATTGGGCAATCAGTTACTTGCGATCGAGCGATTCACTGCGAAGGATGGTGTGGATGAGGCGTTCGAAAAGGTCAATTGCCTGTTGCGCGACTGGGACTTGATTCGCCCAGTCATGCTGGAAAAACTGGAAGAGTCGCGCATCAGGGCTCGCGCCAATGCAGAAATCCTGGGAGAAGTGCTATCCGCGGGGGCCTTCCACAAATAACCGTGCCTGTTTCATAAAACCAGTCGTGTTTGCTTGATCTCGTTGCGCAGGGCGTTGTCGTTCAGGTGGTTGCGAATCACAACGGATACGCCCCCGCCTGTTGCTGTTCCGCGCTCCACACCCTTCGGGCTGCCTTCGGTAGGCGGTCTTAAGGCCCCCCGGCCTTTCGGCTCTTCGTGCTCTGCACAAAATTCTGCGGCGCAACCTCTTCCTGTTTTTTGCAACAGGGGGATAAATCTGCGGACCGTCTTCTGGAAGCAGCGCATTTTTAAATACAAAATGATTGCAGCCTGTCGGGACAGTCGGAGGCAGGGTGCGAAGGCATCGGAATTGTCGTGCGTCGAGAAATCGAATAAATTCCTTCGCGCGTGCGAATTCGTAAGAATAACCACCCACCCATTCGACGACATCGTGGTGAAAGTCCATACCCCATTTCTGCTGGAAAAGATTTCGTTTGTTAACCAGAGATTTAGCCACCGCGATCACTGAAGTGAATCCGGGAATGAGGCAAGAGCGGAGATGAGGGCTGCACCGATTGTAACATCGCTTCAGCCATCGGTAAGCGGGGAGGACTAATGGGTGTTGTAAATCGCGAGGACAAAGTGGCCCCCGGGCGCTTTAAATCATCAGCCGTCTGCTCAAAGGTCTCGCCGCCGAGTTGAGTGGCAGCGGACTGTTTCCAGTTGTCGCTGAGAGCTAACAACCCTGAAAAAACGGGCGCTTGACTCACAGGGCATGATCTGGTGGCTTCAAACGATTTAAACCCCTAATGCCAGCCTCCAACATACCGCAAAAGCCCTGGAGAGCGGGTAAGGGATTCCCTCCCAGCTGGATTGCCTGAACTCTTGCTTGATGGAACGGATCCGCACCCCTATCAATTGGCTCGCCATTGCTCGCATGTCGCTCTGTGCAGGCATCGCGATGCTTCTCGGGGTGGTGACCTGGCTCGGCGAGGAAGATGCTCTGCGCGAAGGGCAGATTTCCTTTAAATTGAAACCGGCTGAGGGCACGAGCCTCCAATGGCCCACCCGACTCGCATTGGTGTTCACCGGAAAAGAGAACGAGGTGCGGAAACGGTATATCGACGTCTATGGAGGGCACCTTGTCGCCCCTTCTTTATTCGTGCTGGTGCGTGAAATTCCGTCATGGACCGAGCGCCTCTTCATCGTGCCGATAACTCCACAGGAAAACTTCGCCTTCGATCGAATCGAATTTGCTATCGGCACCGGAACGTTCCAAACGGTTGGGCATGGCCAATTGGAGGCCGTCGCGATGCAGGAAGTCGCCCGTAAGGATGGCTCCCTGCGCGGGCGCCGCATCGCCGGGGATGCGCAACCCGCATTGGCAATCACGCTTCCGTGGAAAGCCTCACCGATGGTATCGACCATCCCCTCCCCCCTGCTGCAAGCCACCCTCGTCGCATTGGTGGCCTTCCTGTTTTGTCTCGGGATGTTCGAGGTCATCCGCGAAATCGTGGCCGCTCTCCCTCCAATGGCGCTGGCGGCTGGCGCTTCGAACTCGTGGACCGCTGACTGTCTCCCCTGCCTACTGGCCATGGCGTTCGGAGTGGTCGCCTCCATCAGTTTTGCTATTCCGATGAACGCCCATTCGGATGAGTATCTGCATGTGGCTGCTGCGGAATTCTGGAAATTCAATAGCTTGCCCGAGCCCGTCGATTCACCCGGCGTTCGTCCGACTTTCAGCCATTACGGCGTGAGTTATCTGCAGCGGCTCGACGCCGGATACATGATCGCGGGGCATTTCGCTCGGCTGCTAGTACCCATCGTTCCTGAAAGTGGCAAGGCGATGCGCCTGTTCAATCTGCTTCTAGCCAGCCTTACTTTCACCCTCCTGGCCCTGCTAGCAAGGATCTGGTTGGCCCCCGTGATTTTTCTTTTCCTCCCACAAGCATGGTATCTTTATTCTTACTATAATGGTGACGCATGGGGGCTGAGCTGCGGTTTGTTGCTCGCCCTGTTACTGGCACTTCCGCGATCCAACGTTCAGCGGTTGCTGCGGGGGGAATTGACCGGCTCGGCCTTCTGGCGAGCCATCATGCTGTTCTCTTTCCTGCTCATCTGTCTGGTATTGACGAAACGAAATTACTGGCTGGTGATACTGTTGGCCGGGCTCGTGAGCGTTCACCTCGTTCTGCAGTGCTTCAAGGCATGGCGCTGCGAACGTTGGCGGCATCTTGCGTTGGCTGCGGTCATCGCTTTAGGATGCGTCGGCCTCACATTTTTCACGGCATTTTTTTATAAACAATGGTTCTTCCCCCCGGAGCTCACCCGCACATTGTGTGAGGCGTGGGCGATTCCCGGCTTCCGCCCTTCGGAGATCGCGGCAGGCACCGCAATGTCGGGCCTTCAGCTGCAGGCGCGAGGCATTGGACTGGGAGAATTGCTTTTCGAGAAAGGATGGCTGATGCGAAGTGTCTTTTCCCTTTTCGGTCAGTTCGGCTGGACGAACTACTACGCGGCAATGCCATATTACTACGCGATGTTCACTCTCTGGCTAGTGGCCATCGGCCTGATCATTCGCCGATGTCTCGTTCGCGTCTGCCAGGTAGAGGCACTTGGGATTCTGGCGATTTTCCTGCTGGTGCCCCTAGGTATTGCCCTCTCCGCCTGGTTCTCGTGGACTCTTGATTTTCAGCCGCAGGGTCGTTATCTGCTCCCGATATTGCCGGTCCTGGTATGGCTGGAACTGGATGGACGAACGCGGATGGGGCATAGCCCAAGCACTCTCCCGGTCCTCGCGTTGGCGACCGGATCGCTCGGTGTTTGTTGCCTTCTTTTCGTGGCGCTTCGCATTCCCGCCTGACTGATTCACCGTTCGGTAAAACACCCCGCGAGCGACTCCGCCGTTTGTTCCCAGGAAAAATGAAGGAGGGCTGCGCCACGCGCCGATGCCGACAGCTTCTGCCAGCGGAAACGGCAGTCATACGCCTCCGTGAGACAGCGCGCGAGTTGGCAGGAATCTCCGGACGGAAAGAGCCATCCCGCGCCACTCTTGTGAAGCAGCTCGCGATTGCCGGGGATATCAGAAGCCACCACGGGCAGCCCGCTGGCAAGCGCTTCGAGCACCGTATTCGGCATGCCCTCGTAAAGGGAAGGGTTCACGAAGAGATGGCTCTCGCGGTAGAGATCCCGCAGCGCAGTCTTCTCTTGCCATCCGTGGAACTTCACGGTCGCCGCAAGCCCGAGAGAGTGGCTCATGCCCTCCAGCATTGCCCGCTCCGGGCCATCCCCCACGATGTCGAGGTGCACCATTCCAGGAATGTCATGTGAAAACTGCGCAAATGCATCGAGCAGTATACGCAAGCCTTTTTGGCGGTTGAGGCGCCCAGCGAAAAGCAATCGAAGCGGCGGCGGAGCAGGCGTCCATTCGGCTGGAGACCACTCTCCCGTATCCACACCATTGGGAATGAGGCCTATGAAAAAGCCCGGATCGGCATCTTGCGCGACGACTTGTAACCCTGCCGCATTTGCCGCCACCCGGCGTGCATGCCGATAGATCGAGTGACGCACCGGTCGAAGGCAGCGGTGAATTCTTCCGAGATCTGGTTCCACCCCTGGGACATCGCCACCCCGCAACAACACCACATAGGGTAATCCAATAAAAACATTGAGCGCACGCGCCACTGCTCCACCTGGAAACGAGAAAAAGGCGACGCATCCATCGAATCGATGTTTCCGATACAGATAAATGCCCGCAAGGGTGGCTGACGGAATGTAGCCCATCATTTCAGCGATTGAGCCTGTGTCGAGGCTGCGTCGACGCGGGGGGACAAGCGTCATGCCGAAGGGGGGAACTGCGATCGAGTGCCCGTGTCGTGGGTGCTGTTGGGTCACAACCCACGGATCATGCCCCAGCCCGACCAGCGCACGCCCGATCGCTAGCGCGGCGTTGGCAGCGCCCCCGCCTGCGGGCGGGAATTCGTGATTGAGGATGAGGATTCTCATGCTACGAAATTGGATTGGGCGGCGTTCCAGCGCTCCACAGCCAGCGCAGTCCATAGTGCCACGCGTTGATCCGCAACTCCCTGTCGGTGCATTCGTTCCGCCCGCAAAAGGAAATCCCGATTCAGATTCGTTGGCAGTTGCCCGGCATCCAACTGAAGTTTTTTCTGTTGAAACCAGGTGCCGATCGGTACACCAAATCCTTTTTTTGGTCGATCGATTAGCTTCGAAGGCAGGAGATTGCGAACGGCACGCTTGAGAAGGTATTTCCGAATCCCTCGCCGGTAGAGGAGGGAAGGATCGAGCCGCCGGATGAAGTCGACTACCTCGATGTCGAGGAAGGGTGACCGGACCTCCAGCCCGTGCAGCATGCTGGCGCGATCGGTTTTGGTGAGAATATCATCCTGCAGGTAGAGATTTGCATAGAACTGAATCGTCTGGGTCACGAGATCCGCATCGGCGCATTCATCCCAGAGTGCGATCGCCTCGGAATAGAGTTCTTCGAGGTCAATGCGCACACCGAAGAGTATCTCAAGTTCTTGCAGGGAAAGTGGGCTCATCCACACCGGCAGCCAGCAGGCCGGGCGATGATTGAGGCCGCGCAAAGTTCGCTTGAGCTTAAAATCGAAACTCATGTTGCGGTGAGAAACCGGGAGACGCGCCGCCAGCGCAGCAAGGGCAGCATGAACCGGCTGAGGAACGCATCGACGGTAAAGCCGGGCTTTGCCAAGTGCGGCGAAGGGGTCGTATCCCGCCAGCAACTCATCGCTTCCGTCCCCCCCCAGCGCCACGGTGACATGCTGTCGCGCAAAGCGGCTCAGCAACGAGGTCGGAATGATCGACGCATCACCGAAAGGTTCGTCCAACCGACCGAGCACCTCGGGCACCAGATCGAGCGTGTTCTCGACACCGAGTGTTCTCGAACGATGCAAACAGCCGATGTGTTGTGCCGCAAGGGCTGCGTAAGCACTTTCGTCGAAGGAGGCTTCCTCGAAGCCGATCGTGAAGGTTTGGGGAGTAGTCGCCGAGCTCCGCGCCGCCAGTGCCGCCACGGTAGACGAGTCGATCCCCCCCGAAAGAAATATCCCCACCGGCACATCGGCGACCATGCGGCGCTGCACGGCCCGGTCCAACGTTTCGAGAAATGCACAGGCCATCTCATCCAGTTCGGCCTCCGACGACGGCGGCGGTTCGGGTTGCGGGTTGTATCGCCAATACCGCCGGATTTGCATCGCACCACTCACGAAGTCGAACTCCAGATTGTGCCCGGCTGGCAACTTCTGGACACCCTCCACGATGGTCAGGGGTGCCGGGATGTAGCCGTATCCGAACAACTTGAGCAACGCTTTTGAGGAAAAACCCATAGGGCACGACGGATGACGCTGGAGCGCTGTAAGCTCCGAGGCGAAAACGAACTGGCCGCCGCTGGAGCAATAGTAGAATGGCTTTTTTCCAAATCGATCTCGCGATGCGAAAAGCTTTCCTTTTACCATATCGCAAATGATGAATGCCCACATCCCGTTGAGATGGCTGGGGAGTTCGTCGCCCCATTCCCGATAACCATGCAACAGCACCTCGGTATCGGAGTGATCGCTGCGAAATGGATGCCCGCGATGTTCCAGGGTTCGGCGCAATTCCGTGAAGTTATAAATTTCGCCGTTGAATGTAATGGAAAGTTCACCATCCGCCGCGACCATTGGCTGGGTGCCGTCTTCCAGATCGAGAATGGCTAGTCGACGATGCCCGAAATGCACCCGCCCATCCCGGCTGCTCCAGATGCCCTCTGCATCAGGTCCCCGATGACGGAGCGCACCCAGCATCGCCTCCATTGTTCGTTCGTCCGGTGCCCCGGTGAATCCGCAAATGCCACACATGATCGATCGAAAATCAGCGTATCTCCTCGGGCTCGCCCGGTGCCGCATGGTAGGTGCGTTTGTTCTGCGATTCGAAGTAAGTGCGTGCGAGGAGCTCCGCAAGCAGCCCCATCAACAAACACATCACGCCAGTCAGAAAGCAGACGGCGAACAAAGTGGGAAGAGGCGTTTCAATGAACGATTTGTTTCCAAAAAATTTGTAGTATCCCGCTGCCACCACGCACAGAAAACTTGCCGTGAGAGCGAGTAGACCGGCGGTGCCAAAAACATACATCGGCTTTTGCCCATATCGATGAAGGAACACCACAACGGCCAGGTCAAGCAGCACCTTTGGGATACGTTTCAGGCCATATTTCGATTTCCCATGCGCACGCGGGTGATGGCGCACCGGCATCTCGGTGACCCGCGCACCGTTCCAATAGGTGTAAATGGGAATGAACCGGTGCATTTCTCCGTAGAGACGGATGCCTTCGAGTGCGGATCTGCGATACGCTTTCAACGAGCACCCGTAATCGTGCAACCGCACTCCCGATACGATGGAAATCAACCAGTTTGCCACCCGGCTCGGAAGGTTCCGGCGGATGGGATTATCCTTCCGATCGGCTCGCCAGCCCGAAACGACATCGTAGCCTTCGTCGAGTTTTGCCACCAGGTCCGCGATATCTTTCGGATCGTTCTGCATATCGCCGTCGATAGGCACCAGCACTTCCCCCTTCGTGTGATCGATGGCCGCCATCATCGCCGCCGTTTGCCCGCTGTTGCGGAGGAGACGCACACATTGCAACTCCGCGAAGCGATGTGCCTGCAACACCTGCCATGTTCCATCGTTGCTGCCGTCGTCGACCGCCACCACTTCGTAGGCGAGTCCGGCCTCTGCCATGGCATTCCGAACGGCAGCTAAAAGAAGGGGGATATTCTCCGCCTCATTGAACAAAGGCAGCAGAATACTCACTCGGGGCGCATGCTTCATGATTGGATCATTGACTGATCGCCCGCGAAAATGCAATGCCCGCACATGAAAGCCCTCGTTGAGCGTGACAAGCGGGTGCAATTTCGAAGCGCTGCGCCTTTTCTGGCCCTCGGCAATTTGGCCCTCGGCAATTCGGATGGGCCGCTATTTACCACCGATACCCGGGGTGGGACTCGAACCCACACACCTTTCGGCACCAGATCC
>CAZSPO010000014.1:10465-19848 GCA_964608775.1 uncultured Chthoniobacterales bacterium
GCGTGTCTGCCAAGTTCACCACCCGGGCGGGCTGATTTTATCAGGAGTATACGACTGCATTTAACCCTGACAGAGTGGTGAGTGCCATGGAATCTGCCGGTCGTCAAGCGTTCGCCAAGCTGCCTGCGGGGTCAGGCAAACATTCTTGAGAGAATCCTCCCATTCCTGAGTTGCGTTGTCCCCTCACGCCAGTGGATTCTTTGGGCCTTCTCGCATCGTGGTGTCCTCATCGGAAAGAGGCTTTGGATCAGCGGCTGCCGTCGACGGGCGTTGCCTGGGACCTGAGATTAGTTTACAGATGCCTCATGATGCGCGCCCTTTTCCCCCTTCTCATGGTCGTCCTGGTTCCTGTGGTTGGTTTGTCCGAGGACGCACTCTGGTTGGAGGGGGAAACCCCCTCTGTCACACCGGGAAAGCCGAGCGTTCTTGGCTACCAAACAGATGTGGCTTCGCCAAGGCTCTCCGGAGGGCGGATGTTGCAATGGACCGTTGAACCGGCTGCGGTGGCCGAACGGATTCCCGAGGAGGGGGCGATTTTTCAATATGCGTTTGAGCTGCCGACTGCCGGGAGCCGGGCCATTTGGGCGCGGGTGGGGTATGAAAATGCGCGTTCCCCATTTGAATGGCGGCTGGACGAAGGGGAATGGCGCTCGGTGACAGCGTCGGATCTCACGCATGAGATTGTTGCCCTTGGACGGTTCTATGAAGTCGGTTGGCTGCCGCTTTGGGAGGGGAAGCTTGAGGGTGGGGCGCATCGCTTGGAAATTCGAATTCCCCGCCCGCTAGCAGCGGATGGAGTTGAACCGGCTCGGCTTCTCTTCGCCCTGGATGCGATCGCCATTGGCCCCGCTGATTTCCAACCGCGCGGGGGGGGGCTGCCCTCGGGGGCCGGCGGAAGAGCGGTAGGGGCAGCTGGGGTGTTTCAACTTCCCTCGCCAACGCGGTCGGGGGAGCGGACGACATTGGAACTCAACGGAGTGTGGGAGGTGGCCCGGTGGGATGAAGGGCCACGGGTCGAGGAGGTCGGACGGCTGGTTGCCCCGAAGGCGTTGCCCGGGTTGGGGGGGAGCACATGGCAAAGGATGGAAATCCCGGGGGACATCGCGAAAGCGCTGCCAGAGATGGACAAGGCGCATCGTTATCTTTTGCGGACACGGGTGGAGATCCCGGCGAGGGAATCGGCGGGGAGTTATTTTTTGGAGTTTCAGCGGTTTAACATGCTAGCTGCTGTTTTTGTGAACGGACAGTTTTGTGGGGAAAGCAAAGCATTTAACGCGGTTTGGAACTGTGACATCAGCGGGGCTGTGCGAACCGGGGAAGTGAATGAAATCGTCGTCCTGATTAAAGATTTGTATTACGGACTGAATCCCGGGCGGGACCCGAAGAATCCGCTGGCGCAAGAGGCTGGGGTTCGGGCTTATTTCGGATTGCCGGTGGATATGATTCTCGACAACCAGGGAACGGGCGGTTTGCTCGACATGCCGATGGCTTTCAGGAATGGAGGGCAGACTGGCATTTTGGAACCGGTCACCTTGATCAGCACGGGATCGGTCTATGTGGAGGATGTTTTTGTGATTCCGTCGGTGCGGGAGGAGTCGATGATGTTAGAGATGACTTTACGAAATACGGGAGAGGAGCAGACGACGGTGAGCATTCGCAATCGGGTTGAGACGTGGTCGCGCGAACAAACGGGGGGGGGTGAAACGGTTCTGACCCTTCCCGAGGTAGCGGTGGAATTGGAGGCAGGGGAGGAGAAGTTGGTGACAACGATTGAGCCGTGGGCGGACCCCGCTTTATGGTGGCCGGATGATCCGCGTTTACATGTGGTGACAACGGAGCTGATGGTAGAAGGTCGGGCGGTCGACACGGCCCGCACGCGGTTTGGGTTTCGGGAGTGGGGATGGGACAAGCCTTATTTTACCTTGAACGGGGTGCCGTGGCATTTTTGGGGCGGGGTGCGGTATGGGGGGACGCGGGAGGCGATGTTAGCGGAGTTTGCCCGGAGCGGACAGAACCTGATTCGATTTTGGAATATGGAAGGATGGGACGGCTTGACTAAGCGGGAAATTCTTTCGTTCATGGATGAAAACGGCATTGTGGTGCGGGATTCGCTGCCGTTGGACGGCCAAAAGGCGAATTACGGTGTCGGTTTGCGGGAGACGTTAGAGGATGGGAGCCGGACTTATTACCGGAGGTTGTTCGATCACGCGATTGAGCAGGGTCAAGCCCAGGTACGTTCATGGCGCAACCATCCGAGCATTCTCATTTGGTCGGTGGAAAATGAAATCGTCTATATCAATGCGGCCAATCTTGGGCAGAGCGCCGAGGTAGAGCCAGCCCTGCGATTGTTCGCCCGCGCCATCGAGGAGATCGATCCCACCCGTCCGCAAATGGTAGATGGGGGGAACGCCCTTCGCCCGCCAGACGAATGGAAAGGAGTGGACGAGAGTGTGCGGGCTCTTGGATACCTGCCGGTGAACGGGGGGCATTATCTGGAGCAGGCGAGCGGGTTGCAGCTCCGCGATTATCCTGATGCGGCATATGATAACCGTGCGTGGGTAGAGAACCGCCAGCGGAATCTCTGGTATGTGTTGCCGGATCGTCCGTTGTTTCACGGGGAGATTTTTTTTGGCAACGGTTATTCGCCGGAGAAGCTGGCCCAGTTGGGTGGGGAGGAGACGCTCAAGGGTCGGGCGAACACGGCGGCTTCCCGTGCCCTTTTCATGCGGATGATGTCAGAGGGATACCGTTGGAGCGATGCCTCGGCGGCTTACCATTTTTGGGACGAATTGTTTGATGCGGAAGGGGTGAGTCAGGCGTGGTCGCCGGTCGCGGTTTTTAGTCGGGAATGGAACGGAACATTCGGTTCGGGCCAGAGCGTGATTCGCACCCTGCGGGCCTTCAACCAAACGAGCGAGGGAGGGGAGCTGGAAATTAGTTGGGCGGTTGAAGTCGGGGGCCGTCCGTTGGCGGGAGACACCTCCGTGCTGACCCTGGCTGCCGGAGAGCGGAGTGAGCCGTTTGAAGTCCAATTTAAAATGCCTGAGGTGAAAGAACGGACCCTGGGCCGTTTGACCCTCACGGTGGGGCGGGAGGGCCAGACGGTTTTCGAAGCTGTGCATCCCTTGGTCATCCTGCCGACCTCCACTCCGCCGCCCCTGACCCTCGGCCAACTGGCGGTATATGATCCTTCTGGGGAAGCTCGCGCCCGCCTTGATGCTGCCGACACGCCCTATCGTCAGGTGGGTGATCTCGATGATTTGTTTGCTGCCGAGGAACCGGTCTGGCTGGTGGGGCGCGATGCCGTATCGTCTGAGCGCTCCACCGATCCGGCTTGGAAACAAGCGGCGGCGGAGGGGAAACGCATTGTGCTTTTGGAGCAGGCATTTCCCCTTCATTTCCAAGCTGTCCCCGCCGATTTTGAGGTCACCGAGGGAATAACAGGACGGATTAGCTTTCCAGAAGATCTTACGCACCCGCTCCTGGCAGGTCTCGGAGAAGCGGATTTTTTCACCTGGAGCGGCGATCACACAAGCTACAAAAATCCGTATCGCAAACCATCCACCGGAGCGCGGTCTCTCTTGCAGGCCGATGAGAATCTGAGTTTCACCGTGCTCGCCGAGTCGGCGGTTGGATCGGGATTGCTCGTGTATAATCAAACTTTGACTGGCTCCAAGCTCGCGGACGATCCTGTGGCGCAAACGCTTTTCGACAACAGTTTGCGGCACGCGATGGCTTATTCACCTGAGCGGAGTGCGGTGGCGGTGGTCTTGCCGGATGAGTCGCCGGTCAAAGCGTTGCTCACCCGTCTGGGGGTCCGAATGGAATCGTTGCCCGATCCGGGGGCAGCGCTTGATTCCGGAAGGCAAATTCTCGTCATCGATGCGTCACCGGAGAACCTGCAAATTCTGAGGGGATTGGTGCGGCGCATCGAATTATTTACGCGGGAAGGCGGCTGGATCATGTTGACCGGCCTGACACCGGAGGGGCTCGGGCATTTCAATCAAATCACGGGACTGCCCCATCGTATCCGACCGTTTACCTTGGAGCAGAGCCTCGTGGCGGTGCCCCGCGATCCGCTGGCGGCGGGCCTGAGTTTGCGTGACTTGGCTATGAACAGCGGGGAAAAAGTGGCCCCCTGGATGGGGCTCCTCTGGATGGCGGACAATGTCTTTTCGTATGTTGTGGATGCTGGCGATGAGGTGGCATCGTTCGCCAGCATCAACGGCGCACCGCCCCGCAAAGAAGCGCGGCGGGATCCGGATATTCGCAACGTGGTCAACGGATTTACCACGCAAGAATTCTGGAAATATATTTATTACATTAACCAAGATGAAGGGGGGGAACCCCGGCTCCATTTTGCCTTCGACCGAACGGAGACCATTGCGGGCATCGATCTCGTCTTAAACACCAGCTATCGGATGCCGCGTCGTTTGATGGTTCGCTTTGATGACGAAGCTGGGGTGCTGGAATTTCCTCTCGTGCCGAATGGGGAAGTCCAGCGGTTTGATTTTGAGCCGCGCACGGCGAGTGGACTCACGCTGGAGTTGCTGGACATTGAGGCGGGCGATAGTGAGAGAAATATCGTGGGGATCGACAACGTGGCGATTCGCGTGCAGCGCCCCGATTCTTGGCGGGAACGGGCCATCCCGCTCAGTGCACCGGGTGGGTTGGTCCGGTATCATTATGGCGGCACGGGGGGGATCTTGCTGAATCAAATTGATCTCGGGGCTGACGAGACCAACCCGGTAAATGCGGCCAAGAAAGGCAATATTTTCAAAGTTTTACTGGAAAATATTGGAGCAGCTTTTGAAGCAAGGGCGTTAGGGAGCGGGGACTCGATGGTGTTCACCCCGGTGCGAATCCGGGATGATCAATTCAATGGCTATCCGGCCCATGGTCGTGGAGATGCTTCGTGGTTCACGGATGCCCGGGCGCCGGAAGCGGATATTTCGGCACTGCCCGGAGGCGATCAGACGTTTGGTGGGGTGCGGTTTCACCTTCACGATTTCGCCACCTCACCGGTTCCGTCGCTCATCATGTTGGCTGGGAGCGGGACTAAGACCCGGACAACGGAGGTTAGCGGTTTGGAGGTGGGGAGGAAAGCGGACGTGTTAGAGTTTCTGCACACATTCAATGCCGGTCCGTTAGCTTTGCGCGACGATTCGTCGAAGCGAAATTTGGAGCAAGGAGCACCCGTTATGTTCCGATATCAGGTCGAATATGTCGACGGTGAGCTTGTAGAAATCCCGGTGCGGTGGCAGCAGGAGGTGGCGCATTGGTTGCAGGAGGCTCCGAAGGGATTGGCCGGAGCGGCCTTGGCCTGGAGCGGGTCGGCCCGGGGGAGTGAAGGTTGGCGGACGGCGCTCTGGACGATGCAATGGGAAAATCCGCGGCCTGAGATTGCGATTGCTCGGATCGGAATTCTCCCGGGCACCGAGAAGCAGATGCGGAATTGGGGGGCGCCTGCTGTGCTCGCGATTAGCACGGGGGAAAAGGGGGATAGTCAGGCGTCAGGCGGGCGGGGGGGGAGTTCCAGAGCACGACGGGGGTCGGTGGAGAATTGAAAACCGTGCAGCGGCAGGTTGGTCGCCATATTTTTCGAGAGACAGAGCGCCTGAAAGCGGGTCCCCATGGTTTCAGGGTGCATCAGCATGCGGAAGGTGCGGACATATTCCTGAAGCTCCGAGGTCATGTCGACGACTTCCCGTTCCAAGGTCAGGAGCTCTTCGCGTCCGAGCCCGACGATGAAATGGTGTTGGTCGGTAAAGCCACAGACTTGCAGGGCGTGGTCCTCGGCTGCTTCGGCCAGACTGGTCCATTCGACGTGGGCAGTGATGTCGGCGAGGCCGATTTTTTTAAATGGATTGTCGAATGTTTGATGGCTGGCGTAACAGTTGATCGTGCCCGTTTTCCGATCGGGATGGTAATATTCCGAGCGAGGAAACCCGTAATCGACGGCCAGCACATAGCCGCGGAAGAGGGCATGGGAGAGGTCGGCGATCCAGCGTAGTGCTGCGGTATTGACCTCGGTTTGATAGCCGTCCGGCAGGGAAGTGGGGAGCCGGGTCAGCTGGCGTTCGAGCATGGGCGTGGAGGGGGGCGTGTAGACGTAGGTAAACTTGCCGTTCCGGCAATCGACGAAATTCTCCATCCATTGCCCGCCGATCCAGGTGACCAGATGCACGGGAAACGCGTCGATCAATTCGTTGGAAAAATGGACGCCCTGGATCGAACCGGCATCGAGGGTTTCGAGCTTCTCGATCCAGTTTAGTTTCTTTTTTGGCCATGCTTCGCAGGTTTCTTGCTGTTGTTTGGCCAGCGCGGGATGTGGTTCGATGAACCAGTAGCGCACCGCCTCGTAACAGTCGGGGGAAAAACTGTGCAACCAGGTTAATAAATCATGGGCGAACTGCCCGTGGTGTGCCCCCTGTTCGACGACAGCAAAGGGGGAGGGAGCCCCGAGGTGATGCCACATCTGCTCGATCTGTTTGCCGATCAAATCTCCGTAAATGCGCCCCACGCAAACATTCGTGAAATAGTCGCCCCGCTTCCCGATTTGTCGTTTCCCGGCGGTGTAATAGCCGAGTTCCGGGTGATACAACGCTTTATCCATGAACCACCGGAAGGAAACCGGCCCATGGGCGTTGATTTGGTCGATAATGTATTGCTCGATCTTGGAGCCGGGGAGGAGCAGAGCCATGTGTCGGTTACAAAACCGGAAGATTTAGCAGGTTGCAAATCCTCTCCATCACGTTTTTCATACCAACATCCTGACATTGAGTCGTCCCGCCATTGCAGAGCGATGTCTGTTCGCCAGTCTGATCATGAGTCCAAAATCCCATAAACAATCCTTTTTCAAATCAGCCTGGTTCTACGTGCCCCTGGTGGGGTTCGCCGTGGTATTGAGTGTTGCCGCCATTGCGTATGGGGTCATTTCAGCCCGGTATGCGCGGACGGCCGAGTCCTTTGATCTTGGGTTGATGACCGAGATGGAATCGGCCAGCATCATTTACGACCGGAACAACCAGGTTTTCGGACACATTTACGTTCAGAACCGGGATACGGTGGCTTTTGCTGACGTTGCACCGGTCATGATCGAAGCCGTGATTGCGGCGGAAGACGCCCGTTTTTTTGATCATGAAGGGGTGGACACCGTCGGCATCGTCCGGGCGGCCGTCCGCAATTGGCAAGCCGGTCGCATCGCCCAGGGGGCCAGCACTATCACCCAACAACTCGCCCGCAACACCTTTGAACTCCTTGAGCGGAGCTATGAACGCAAGCTAGTGGAGATCTTCCTGGCCCGTCGGATTGAGCGGACCTATTCCAAAGAACAGATTCTCGAAATGTATCTGAACCGGATCTATTTTGGCTCCGGTCTTTACGGAGTGGAATCCGCAGCCAAAGGCTATTTTGGGAAGACGGCCAAAGAACTCACCCTCAGCGAAGCGGCAGCCCTTGCCGGTCTGATCAAGAGCCCCAACCGCTTTTCCCCTTGGAACAATAAAGAGGGGGCGATTGACGAACGGAATTTTGTCCTCGCCCGGATGTTGGAGGTTGGCTTGATCGATCAGGCCACCTTCGATGCCACCCGGATACTGGATCTTGATGTCAAACCTCGGAGCGGGTTTCACGCGGACAATTACGCGATCGACGCCGTTCGCCAGCGGGTGATTGATCTGGTCGGATCCGAACAGGCCTTTAGCGATGGGTTTCGGGTTTACACCACATTCGATGGAGACCTTCAAAGATTAGCCGAAACCGCGCTGATGCGTCAGATGGAAAAAATCGATGCTCATCCTGAGAATACCCATCCGACTTACGCGGAATACCAGGCCGCGCTGGAGGCGTTTGAGAAGAGCCAAAAAGCCGGAGCCGTTGAGGCGGATGCTCGGTTTCCGCTCCCCGAATATATCCAAGGGGCCGCCCTGCTGTTGGAGAATCGAACGGGCGAGGTGATTGCCCTTGTGGGCGGTCGCAACTTCAAGCACAGCGAATACAACCGTGCATTACAGGGGCGCGTGCAAATGGGGACAGCCTTCACGCCGGTGGTTTTTGCGGCGGCTTTCGAGAATGGGATGTTTCCGGGCCAACTCGTTGACGACGGGGTGATTGACAACCGGCAGGTGATGATTGGGGGGGAAACCGGAATTTTAGGGGAGTGGGGGGTGGAATCGGATGAAAATCGTTACGAAGGCCCCATCCCCGCCCGTCAGGCACTCGTCAAATCGAAGAACGCCGCGACCGTGCGAGTGGGGAACGAAGTGGGTTTGGCAAAGGTCATTGCCATGGCGACCCGCCTGGGGATCACTTCGCCGTTGCGCGAGTATCCGTCCACTTTTCTTGGGAGCAGCGAGGTTTCGCTCATAGAGATGGCGATGGCTTTCACCAGTTTTCCCAATGGCGGTTGGCTTCCGAAAGAGCCGATTTTCATTCGCCGAATCGAATCCAAGAATGGCCGGGTCATCTACCAATCGGAGCAAGACCGGCTGGAGGCCATGAGTGCCCGCACCGCTTATCAGCTTCATCACATGCTGCGCGAGAGTCTGATTCGCGGGACGGGAGGGGCGGCCTATTCGGAATATGGGTTGGTGGACTTCGAAGGGGGGGGCAAGACCGGCACCTCCTATAATTTTACCGACAATACCTTTATCGGCTACAGCGACAAACTGACCTGTGCCGTCTGGGCCGGCCTCGACAAGCCGCGAATGATGTATCGCGGAGCATTCAGCAAGCAAACCGTCCTGCCGGTCTGGGTCGAAATGATGAACGCGGCCAACCGAAAGTTTCCTCCCGGCGAGGTGCTCCCTCCCGAAGGGGTGCAGCGTTACGAAATCTGTTTTCGCTCCGGCGAATTGGCCACGGATGATTGCGTGGAAAAGGTCCCAGGGGAAGATGGGCAAATTCTGACCCGCCGCACCACTTACTACGAATATGCCACCCCCGACCAAGCGCCGCAGCAAGCTTGCTCGCTGCATTCCACCACCCTTCAGAGCTTTGTGAAATCCTTGCCGGGTCAGGAAGAATGGCCGCGGGCCGTGGCTGTCACCGACCTGGGAGCGATCATCCCGGTCACCGTTCAGTCCGCAACGATCGTGGCCGAAGTGGATCCCTATCAATCGATTATGCCATCCCCGGCGATCGCCCAGTTGCAGGTCACCGACGCAACAGCTGTGCCAGTCCGAAAAGCCAGCGCGGTTAATGGGGAAGAAGCCGTCGAAGTCCGCCGAGCTGAGGTGGCCCGTCCGTTCGATATCATTGGTGACGAATTCGATATCCCTCTCGAAGCACCGCCGCCCATTGAGTTTTAGCAATACTGGTTACTGACGGCAATTTTCATCCGCAGATTAAAAGGATTGCCACAGATTGAAGAAGTTTTAAGT
>CAZSPO010000015.1:0-16545 GCA_964608775.1 uncultured Chthoniobacterales bacterium
GCCCTCGAACGCAAACGTCAGACCCTCCGGCAACGACTCGAGCGAGAGCAGCTCCAATTGCAAAATGCGAAACAAACCCTCGCGGAAAAGCAACGGGGACAATGGGCTGGCGTGGCTGGGGAAGTTGGCTCCACCCTGCTCTCGATGTTCGGCGGTCGGGGAAGAAAAAAAAATCCCGCCCGCGCCCTCGGCAAGGTGCTGAACTCAGGCTCCAGCACGCGGGCAGCCGAAGACCGGGTCCAACAGCAGATGCTCGATGTGCAACAAATCACCGGGGAACTCGCTTCCCTCGATGCCGAGTCCGCCCGCCTCCAATCGGAAGCGACAACCACGATTGAGGAAGCGACCGCCGCGATTGCCACCCTGACGTTGTATCCGCCTAAGTCGCGCATCCGACTGTTGGCGAAAGCCATTCGGTTTGGGTGAAAGCGGGGTTCTTGGGGCTCTTGCCGAGGAAAGAGGTCACGACGTAACACCGCACGAACGCTGACCGCAGCGCAATCGCTTCTGGGGGGGGGCTGCGATGTCGTCATCATTTGGCGGGCATTCGCCCGAGGATTTTTCCGGGTTAGACGCTTGATTCTCGGGGGGGCGATTGGGTGAAATGCCGAGATGGAACCCTTTTCCGAACGTCCCACCATTGGTTTCATCGGCCTAGGAGTCATGGGCCGCAGCATGGCCTCCCATCTTTTGACGGCGGGTTATGCCCTGCACGTTTTCACCCGGACCCGGGCGACTGCCCTGCCGCTGATCGAGGCGGGGGCGGTCTGGGAGGTCTCACCCGGAGCGCTCGCGGCCCGCTGCACGGTGGTGATGACCATGGTGGGCTATCCCGCTGACGTGGAGGCGCTTTATCTGGGGGAGCAAGGGCTGGTGCAGGCAGCTCGCCCCGGCACCCTGCTCATCGACATGACCACCTCCTCGCCGAAACTCGCCCAAACGATCGCCGCAGCCGGGGCGGCTCGCGGTCTGGAGATTCTGGATGCTCCAGTTTCGGGAGGGGATGTCGGGGCACGGGAAGCCCGATTATCGATCATGGTCGGCGGAGAATCATCGGCCTTTCAAAAGGCGCTCCCCTTGCTCCGCATCTTGGGGACCACCATCGAATGGCAAGGCCCCGCTGGAGCCGGGCAGCATACGAAAATGGCCAACCAGATCGCGGTTGCGGGCAGCATGATCGGCACGGTCGAAGCGCTTGCTTACGCTGAACATGCCGGGCTCGATCTCGAGCACGTCCTCGCCTCGATCAGCGGAGGAGCGGCCGCCAGTTGGTCATTACTGAACTTGGGCCCCCGAATTTTGCGTGGCGATTTCAAGCCCGGGTTTTACGTCAAACACTTCGTGAAAGATATGCGGATCGCCTTGGATTCGGCGCGTGAAACCGGATGCCCGCTCCCTGGGCTCGAACGAATATTGGAGCGTTACGAAGCCTTGGTCAAAGCAGGCCACGCCGAGTCGGGCACCCAGGCGCTCGCTTGTCTTTATCTCCCGGTTTCATAAAACCCGTCGTGTTTGCTTGATCTTTTTGCGCAGGGCTTTGTCGTTCAGGCGGTTACGTATCACAACGGATACGCCCCCGCCTGAACTTCGCGCCCTGCACAAAAATCTGCGGCGTAATCCCTTCCTGCTTTTATGAAACAGGGGGGTTATCTTTCCGGGCGGGAATCAACGGGGAGTCCGGCATTGATCACTGATTGGCGGATAATTTCGTCCGCTTCGATTCCCTCGGCTTCGCCTTCAAAATTTAAGATCACCCGATGCCGGAGCGCCGGGGGAGCCGCCTGTTCAATGTCGGATTCGGCGACATGATAGCGACCGTCGAGGAGGGCGTGGATTTTTCCGGCGAGAATCATCGCCTGCAAACCGCGGGGGCTCGGGCCATAGCGGACGTAGCGTTTCGCTCGTTCGCCCGAATAGGGGGTGTCGGGATGGACTCCCAATAAGACCCGGATGGCGAACGATTGAATGTCGGGGGTCATCGGCACCTGACGCACCAGGCGGCGCAAGCGGAGGACATCTTCGCGACCGATCACGGGATGGGCGGCGGGCTCACCCTCTTCGGTGGTGCGATCGAGGATCATCCGGAGTTCGTCCTCGCTGGGGTAACCGACTTTTAGTTTGAAAAAGAAGCGGTCGAGCTGCGCTTCGGGAAGCGGGTAGGTGCCTTCCATTTCCAGAGGGTTTTGGGTGGCCAACACGAGAAACGGCTCTTCCAGAGCGTGGGTTTGGCCGGCGACGGTCACATGCTTCTCCTGCATGGCTTCGAGCAGGGCGCTTTGGGTTTTTGGGGTGGCACGGTTAATTTCATCCGCCAGAAGGAGGTGGGCGAAGACGGGGCCACGCTCAAAGACAAAGGCTTTTCGGCCTCCCGCTTCTTCCGCGATCATGGTGGTGCCGATGATGTCGGCTGGCATGAGGTCGGGGGTGAATTGGATCCGGGCAAAATCGAGGTGGACGGCTTGCCCCAGGGTGCGGACGAGCATGGTTTTTCCAAGACCGGGCACCCCTTCGAGCAGGACGTGTCCGGCGGCAAAAAGGGAGGTGAGCACCCCGTCGATGATCGATTCCTGGCCGACAATCACCTCGCCGACAGCGGCCCGCAGCCGGTGAAACGTTTCGCGAAATTCCGCGCCAGCTTGGGCGGCAGCTTCAAGGGAGGGCGAGTCGGTGGGCATAGGTCACTTAATAATCAGGGCGGATAGCTTCAAAGTAACGTTTCAGAAAAAGCCGGGAACCGATCGGGATTTCCTCCCGCTGAATGGCTTCGGCCCGTTCGGCTTCGAGGGATTCATAAACCGCTTTGTATTGAGCGGCAGCCTGAGAAGTATCCCCGCTGCTCCCGATCATTTCTGCGGTGGATTCACCGGCGTTTTGCTGACCGGGAGCCACCTTGGCGGGACCTTCGGGCGGAAGGCGAGGGGGCATTTCGGGGCCGGTCTCGCTTTCCGTGGTGCCTGGGTCCTGTTTGGAGCCAGGTCCGGGTTGACCCCCTGCTTCTGGCAATCCGGGCAGGGGGAAGCCGAAGGGAACTTGACGACGTTCAAGCCCTGGCGGCTGGGGTTGGCCCCCCCTTTTGCCGGATCCCTGCCCTTCGCCTGGCTGTTGGTTTTGCAGCCGTTCTTTCAATTCATCGAGAGCTTGAAGCATTTGTTGGATGCTTTCTCGGGTCATGGGGGGCGATTGACCGGAGCCGGAAGCGGGGGCTGACTGTCCGCCCCCCGCAGCGCCTTGGGGCTGACCTGCTCCGCTTTGTTGCGCCAATAGTTGAGAAATTTCCTCCATTTTGTTGCGGAGTTCCTGCATTTCCTGTGACCCGGCCAGCTCGGCAGCTTGCCGCATTTGTTCTGCCAAGGCCGATTTTTCTGCTTCGTCCAAGCGGCCGGCTTCTTCGCGCAACGATTGAGCCAACTCGGTCAGGGCGCGTTGGGGGTTGGGTTGAGAGGCCAACTGGTTCATGAGCCGTTCCAATTCCTGGGCGGCTCCGGAGAGGTCACCGTTGCGCAGGGCTTCGGAGGCAGTGGGGCGGCTGGTTTCGAGGGCTCGGGCGAGGGCGGCAAGTTCTTCCGGCGAATAAGGGCGACGATCGGTTGCCTTGGCCAATTCCCGCAAGAGTTCTTCCAGACCGGCTGCCTTTTGTAGCAACGCTTTGGTGGTTTCCTCCGAGAGTTCGGCGGTGGCGAGTTGTGGCATTTCCTGATTCAGCCGGTTAGCCAATTCGCGTAAAGCAGCCTCGTTTTGGAGTGGGTCGGCCGGTTCCATCGCTTCGAGGAGGCCCTCCATTTCCCCACGGATGGTTGGTTCGATGGGGGGGGGAGTTTTGGGCTGGGAGATGGGGAGCGTTGGGGCGGCGTTGTATAGGAGGAGGAGGGAGAGGGTGGGAGGAAGCCAGAGCCAGAGAAGAGGCCGGGCGATCGGTGGCAGGGCTGGGGCCGAACGAGTCGCCAAAAAAGTTCGGCACTCCGCGATCGCGAGTTGTTGCAGGGAGGATGGGGAAGAGGCGGAGGCGAAGGTGAGGGCGGTGTGAGAACGGTCGTGGGAACCGGCCAGCCGGTCGTAAACCCGTGCGGTGACGGCGAGGGAGGGCCAGGTGCGCAAGAGCCAGACTCCCAAGCTCGCAAGGAGCAACCCGACGCCCCAAGTGAGGAGGAGGGGGAGCGCCGGGAGCGGTCGCCCGGTCAGGTAGCAGGCTAGGCCCGCCAGAGCAGCAGCCAAAAGCATCAGCGGCAACAGAATGCCGACCGCCTGAACCAATTGGCGGCGGACAAGACGGCGGCGGAACGCACGCAACGCTTGGAAAAGAGCATCATGGCCGGGAGCAACCACATGCATCCCATAACGGCGGAGGGGTGGCTCCGCAAACGAATCCACCGCAGACCGATGAACAAACTTGCCGCATCCCCTGTCACTTGCGCATGCTCTTCCACCTCTCCGACTGCTAAGAATAACCAGTCGGACTTTTCCATTTCTCACTCCCAGATAAAGTTTCCGTGGCACGCTCATTCGCCCAATCATTACTCGTGGCTTTGCCCGACTGGCTTCGGTCGATCATTTTGCTGCCATCTCCTGGCTCGGTGAACGAAAACCGGGGAGGAGCCCGATGAGTCGATCGGGCGTTCTCGCCGGGGGCAACTGGATTGTGGACCGGGTGAAAATGATCGACGCTTGGCCCTCCCAGGATGCCCTCGCCAACATCAGTGGCGAAACCATCAGCAACGGCGGGGGGCCCTACAATGTGCTCAAGGATCTGGCAAAATTAGGGGCTCCCTTTCCCCTCGAAGCCGCCGGGCGAGTGGGCGACGATCCAGATGGGAACTGGATATTGGAAGATTGTGCCCGGCACGGGATTGCCACGCACCAGCTGCATCGCGACCCGCAGCTGCCGACCGCTTACACCGATGTCATGACCGTGGCGGGCACGGGGCGACGGACCTTTTTTCATCAACGAGGCGCGAATGCTGCGTTGGGTTTAAACGATTTCGATTTTAAGAACGCACGGGCTGCGATTTTTTACTTGGGCTATTTGCTGTTGCTCGACCGGCTCGACCGCATGGGGAAAGGGGGGCGACCATTGGCAGCGTCGGTGTTGGCGCGGGCGCGCAAAGCCGGGATGCGGACGGTCATTGACACGGTAAGCGAGGAGGGTAGCCGGTTTGCCTCCGTTATTCTCCCCTGTTTGCCGGAGGTCGATGCCTGCATCATGAATGAATTTGAAGCGGAACGAACCACCGGGGTGCGGCTGGGGACGCTTCGGCAGCGGACCCGGGCGCAACTGCAAAAAGCGGCGTGCGCCCTGTTTGAGGCCGGGGTGCGGGAGCGGGTGGTGTTGCATTTTGAGGAAGGAGCTTACGCGTGCTGCGCGGACGGGACGGAAGCGTGGCAAGGGAGTGTAAATGTCGCCAAGGTTGTCGGGGCATCCGGCGCAGGCGACGCCTTTGCGGCGGGCTACCTGTATGGTTGGCACGAAGGAGTTTCACTGGTCGATTCGCTGAGATACGGGGTTTGCGCTGCGGCGGCCTCGTTGGCGCACCCATCGACTTCGGAAGGGGTGCGTCCATTGTCTGGTTGTTTACGGCTCGGGCACCGATTAGGGTTTCGCGATTCACCCTAATGTCTCAAGAAAATCGCTTTCCGGTCCTCCGGGGCGTTGGCTGATATTGCCGAATCGACTTTTTCGGGCTCGTGACCGAGGACCTTGCCGTAGAAATCCCGTGCCAGCTCGAAGTCGGTCTCTGGATACCCCTCGAAAGCCATTTCCGTGATTTTCATGAGCGAAATGTGCGTCAGGCGCTCCCCCGTTGCGTGCGCGAAACAGGATCGGTGCGGAGCACCGAACAGGCGAACCGTCGGCGGTAGGCGGTCGGGCTGACTCCCATGGCCTTCCGAAATTGCCGACTGAACTGAAACAGGTCTGTAAATCCGAAGCGGTCTGCAATTTCGGAGATGGTGGCTTCACTCTCAACTAGCATTTCCCCGGCCGCACGCAGCCGCTCCTGATGCAGCCACTTCCTCGGCGGGATCCCGAATTCCTGCCGGAAGACGCGGGTGAAGTAATCCGGGGAGAGGTCGAAGAGATTTGCGATCTCCCGGGGAGGGATGCTTCGCTCGATTTGCATCGCGACATACCGTTCAAGCCGTCCGCGGCGCTCCGGCGTCCACCAGTGGTCATCTTCGCCGGGAGCGAGTCGGCCATCCTCCTGGACCAGTAGAGTCAGGGTATGCAAGAGGGACCGACCCATGGCCCCCGGCTTCGGCCTGCTGGCGAGGAGGCTTCGGTGGAGCAGCTGCATGACGGGGAGGATACGGTCGGTCCGCCGGAGGAAGCGCATCCGGAAGGGCGGCGGCACGGGTCCGGCGTCATCTTCGACTCCGATGCGGAGATGAATCAGGCGGACAGGCTTCCCGAGGTCATTGCCGCTTACTCCGAACGGGATGCCGGGTGCCAGCCAAACAAAACTGCCGGCGTCCATCCGGAACGTCTTGCCCTCGGTGTGAAAATCGATCCGGTTCTGGTCGACTAGATAAAGGAGATGCTCCTGGACCCGGCGTCCGCTAAACTCCCATCGCACCCGGACGCGCGTGAAGCCGTTCACGCTGACGAAGAGCCGTGTGGCATCGGAGCGCAGAGCTTTCAGCCAGCGAGTTTCGTGATCGGAATCACCGACTCGTGCTAAACATTTCTGTTTTCGTGGCATTCCCCTATCGGTTCGACTGAGCCTAGCGTGATTCACCATGTATACAGAAATCAAACCCTTAAAGCCGGGTCAGAGAGTCCCCTGCAGGAGCGCCGACCTCGTCGTCGGCGAAAACCTTATCGAACTTAAAGAGAGCAGTGCGTTTCTCGGCGACCCCCTGGCCCTGCGCGAGACGCTTGATCAGGAAGGTTTCCTGTTCTTCCGGGGGTTCTTCGAACGATCCGACGTGCTGGCGGGACGAGACGAGATCCTCCGCAAAGTCCGGGAGGATGGGGGCCTCGCCGAAGGCACGCCGATGGAGCACGGGATCCGGAGTCCGGAGGCGCGGGAGAATTATTCTTTCGGCCCAAAGGCATTTCGGAATTTCCCGGCTTACCTCGCGCTCGTGAACGAAGGGCGTATCCGGCGATTTTTCGAGGAATTTCTGGGCGGTGCGATCGCCACCTACGATCAGAAGTGGATCCGGGTGGTGGGGGACGCGAAAGGGACCGGCGCTCACTACGACATCGTCTACATGCGGGGCGGGACCGAGAATCTCTACACCAGCTGGATCCCCCTCACGGACATCTCCCTCGCCATGGGCCCCCTGGTCGTCTGTCCGGGTTCCCATCGGATCGAGGAACTCCGGGCCAGCTACGGGACCGTCGACGCGCACGAGGAATCCCGCCCGGCGATCTTTACCCGGGACTTCCCGGCGTTTACGGAGCGCTACGGCCTGCCCTGGGCGACGGCCAACTTCAATGCCGGGGATCTCATTCTGTTCGGGATGTATTTCCTCCACGGATCGTTGCCGAACAGCTCCGATCGCTTCCGGATCAGCAGCGACACGCGCTACCAGCTAGCATCCGAGCCGATTGATGACCGGCACATGGGAGATTACCAGAAGAAGCTTGCGACTCATAAGACCGGAGCAAATCAGTCTGAGTGGCTTGCGCCGATCGAGGCCTAGGCCCTTTTGGGCAAAGGCTAAAGGGACCCCGCAATCAGCATCGAACTCGGGCCGCGGCTTGTTGATGGACCTTTGTCCGCCCCCTCACCCCCCTGCTGCAATCCGAAGAATCTCCAACTGATCGTTAGCTTCCAGTCGGCGTTCGACCCATTCTCCCCGGTGCAGGGCGATTTGGTTGTGCTCGATCAGGAGTGTGCTGGGCGGGAATGGGGTGGTGGCGACCCAATCGGCGATGGTGAAGCCAGCGGGAAGCCGGTGCGGTTCGCCGTTGATCGTGACGTCGATCTCGGCGGGAGCATTATTCATGGGCGAGCCCTTGGTCCCAATCTTTCCAAACCGGATCGAGCCCCAGTTCCCGAAGCCGGGCTGCGACGGTCTCGGGCGGGCGTTCATCTGAAATTTCGAACTGCCCCGTGGCGCACCCGGTCTTCTTTTCCTGCTCCAACTCCTGCCGCCGCCCTCGCACGGTCAGATGCAAGTCTTCGGCCCCTTGTCCGGTGTATCCACCGGGTTCCGTGTGGCTCCCGGCGCTCATGTGAGTGATCGCGAGCCCGGCGAGAGCGTCTCGCAAGGCTTGCGGTTCTCGGGTGCTCAGCACTTGGCCGACCTGCGGATAGATCACCCTGAGCGCACAAAGCAGTTGGATAAAATCCCGGTCTCGCACTGTCGTGAGGGGTTGAAACCCGCCGGCCGCCGGTCGGAGCCGGGGAAAGCTGATGGTGTAAAAGGCTTTCCACTGATGGCGCAGCAACCTTTCGAGATGACTGGCCAATCCAAGCGCTTCCTGCCGCCAATCCGCTAGGCCGAGCAAGGCTCCGATGCCGATTCGTTTAAACCCAGCCGCCGCCCCCCGCTCGGCGCAGGCGAGCCGCCAATCAAAATCCCGTTTGGGTCCGGCGGTGTGCATCGCGGCGTATGCCTCGCGGTCGTAGGTCTCTTGATAGACCACCAATCCTTCCGCCCCTGCGATGACGAGGGGGCGATATTCTTCTTCTTCCATCGGCCCCACCTCGATGGAGACGGACGGCACATGCCGCAGCGCCACCCCGATGCAGGCTTCTAAGTAGCCGTTGCTGACAAACTTCGGGTGTTCTCCGGCGACCAACAGGATGGAACGAAACCCGAGCGCTGCCAAATGTCGCACCTCGCGCTCGACTTGTTCCAACGTAAGCGTCACCCGCAAGATCGGGTTGTCACGGGAAAATCCGCAATACCGACAGTTGTTGATACACTCGTTTGACAAATAAAGCGGGGCGAACAACCGCATGGCCCGCCCGAAATACTGCCGCCGCAACCGGGCGGCCTGCCGCCCGAGGGCGTGGATGGCGGCCGGTTCGGAGGGAGCCAGGGCGGCGGTCAACCGTCGTAGCCGCTCCTGGCCGAGCCCCGAGAGGTCAGCCCAAGTTGTTGTTTCCAGAATTCCACTCGCCACAGTCACGCCCCCTGCTATAAGAGAGAGATGCTGGGTCGTCAAATGGGTGCGCCGCATCTGAGGAAAAGCATCTGTCGTAACAAAGGGCGTGCCGACGCTTTCTGAGATTAAAACTTATATGCCGTCATTAAAATCCGCCCCCATCACTGAACTTCTCCGGGCGCGTGGCAAAATCGACCAGGTCTTAGGACGTTATCTTAAAAAACAGCGAGCCGAATTTGCTGACCAGCGCATCAACGGAGCGCTCTTTGATGATCTGGCAGAATTTGCGCTTCGCCCAGGCAAACGCATTCGGCCCTTGCTCTTTTTAGCAGGCTGCCGACTCTTTGGAGCGACTGAGCGTCATCGCGCCACCGACCTCTATCAGGTCGCGATTTCCTTGGAGTTGCTCCACGCATTCATTCTTGTGCATGACGATATTATTGATCAATCCGCCCTCCGCCGGGGAAGTCCGACCCTGCATCGCGTATTAAGTGGTCGAGTCTCCGCCTACACCGACCAAGGCCGGGCGGGTCACGATCTTGCGTTGGTGCTCGGAGATATCCTTTTCGCCCTGGCTCAAATGGCGGTTGTGGAAAGTCATTTACCGTTTGAAATCCGCACGCGGTTGATTAAGCAACAACTCGCCTACACCGTGCAGACTGGATTTGGCGAAACCGCCGACATTCTTTTCGGGTTGCGAGATATTTCGAAGATCGAGTTGCCTGACATTGAACAGATGTATTTGGCCAAGACCACGCGTTACACTTTTGAAGCACCCCTTTGTCTGGCAGCCATCGCCAGTGGGCTGGAGTTGGAGCAGAAAGAGTCATTGGCGGGGATCGTTGAGCCAGCCGGATTCGCTTTTCAAATTCTGAATGATCTTGACGAATTTGAACGGTTTGAAGTCGCGGATATTGCTTCGTCCGATATGCTGGACGGTAAAAAAACCGTGCTCCTTCAGACAACATTTCAACGACTGACAGAATCCGACCGCACCCTCTTGCAGATGTGTTTGAGTGGTGCCCCGGGCCGGGAAGCGTCTGCGACGATGATTCGCGATTTGGTCCTTCGCAGCGGAGCCATCCAGTTGTTGCGGGATGAAGTCGGCGCACTTTTCGATGAAACCCAGCGCCGAATCGATGCGGCTACCCTGCCTGAGGGTGCGGCAGAAGGGTTACGTCAAATCTTGGACGCGATTGCCAACCTGCTAACTTCTGGTGCCACCAAGCGGGTGGTCGCCTGATCCATCCTTATGTCTGCCTCAGCCACTTCCTCTCTCCTTCCCGAGCTTTCCCCGGCTCGACGTTCTGAAGCCTCCCGCGCCATCGTCATCGGCAGCGGATTTGGCGGCATTGCCTCTGCCATTCGACTTCAGGCCCGGGGCTACCAAACCACGCTCATTGAGATGCGCGACAAGCCGGGGGGACGCGCCTATGTCTATGAACAGGATGGTTTCAAGTTTGACGCCGGTCCGACCATTATCACTGCCCCTTTCCTGATTGATGAACTCTTCGCGTTGGCAGGACGCCAAACCACGGACTACTTGAAGATTGTTCCTTGTCACCCGTTCTACCGCATTTTATTTCATGACGGTCGCCAGTTTGATTACACTGGCGATGAGGCGGAGATTATTGCGGAGATTGAGAAGTTTGAACCGTCCGATGTGCCGGGCTACCGACGCTTTGTGGAGCGGTCTCGGGCGATTTTTGACCGGGCCTTCTCCGATCTGGCTGATCAACCTTTCGACAGCCTGATTGACATGTTAAAAATCGCGCCCGACCTCGTTCGGCTTCAATCCCACGAGTGCGTGTATAAACTCGTCTCGCGTTATATTAAAAACGATTACCTTCGCCAAGTCTTCAGCTTTCATCCGCTCTTGATTGGGGGGAATCCTTTTCAGTCGAGCTCCATTTACTCGATGATTCATTATCTTGAACGGAAGTGGGGCGTCCATTTTGCCATGGGCGGCACCGGAGCCGTGGTGGATGCGCTCATTAAATTGTTCGGGGAAATGGGGGGCACCTTTCGGCTTTCCACACGGGCGACGGAAATTACCATTGCTGATGCGCGAGTCACAGGCGTCCGCCTCGATGATGGGTCGGTGCTCCCGGCGGAAGTGGTAGTCTCCAACGGCGATGTCGCGAATACCTATCGGAAATTGGTCAACCCCAAGTGGCGCAAAACCTGGACCGATCTGCGGCTCGACCGGATGCGATATTCCATGTCGCTCTTTGTCATTTATTTCGGCACCGACCGCACCTACCCCGATCTCGCGCATCACACGATCATTCTCACCAAGCGTTACAGAGAATTGTTGGCCGATATTTTCGACCGAAAATTATTGGCGGATGATTTCTCCCTTTATTTGCATGCCCCGACCCGGACCGACCCAGCGGTCGCTCCGCCTGGGCATGAGTGCTTTTATGTTCTTTCCCCCGTGCCGAATCTTCGGGGGGATGTCGATTGGGATGAAGTGAAAGAGCGCTATGCCGAAACGATCCTCGCATCGTTGGAAACTTATTGTCCGAATCTCCGGCAGCATATTGTCACAAAACGCATTTTTTGCCCGACCGATTTTGAGTCGGAATTGGACGCTTACACCGGGTCGGCTTTCCAGTTTGAGCCGATCCTGACTCAAAGCGCTTGGTTCCGACCGCATAATCGTTGTGAGGACATCGACGGCCTCTATTTTGCCGGAGCGGGCACCCATCCTGGGGCGGGCATGCCGGGGGTGCTCTCTAGCGCGAAACTATTGGATCGGGTCATCCCCACTCCGTCCGCCACCGGTTGATTTCCCATGGAATCCCGTGCGCCGGTCGTTAGCGCGGCCCATTGTAAAGCGGTTACCGCACGCCACGCGAAAAGCTTCTATTTTTCTTCCATCACGCTGCCTCCCCACAAGAAGGAGGCGGCTTATGCCATCTATGCCTTTTGTCGGTATGCCGATGATCTGGTCGATCATGCCGTGGACGCCGAGGCTGCCGCGGTCGCCATTGGGCGGGTAGGGCGAGAGTTCGACCGGATCGTGGCCGGGGAAGCGAAGGAATTGGCTTTCGCCCCGGCGTTTGCCTGGGCGGTGGCCCGGTTTGGGATTCCGCGGCAGTTATTTCTTGAACTTGTGCGCGGGGTCTCCATGGATCTTGGTCCGGTGCGGATAGCGGATTGGGAGGGGTTGCGTGAGTATTGTTACTATGTCGCGTCGGTGGTGGGGTTGATGATGAGCCGGATATTTGAGCTGGAAGACCGAAAAGAAGAGGCCCGGGCGATTGACCTCGGCCTGGCCATGCAGCTCACGAATATTTGCCGGGATGTCCGGGAGGATTATGAACGCGGCCGGATTTATCTGCCCGCGAATGAGTTGAGCCGGTTTGGAGTGACAGAAGATCATTTGGCTGAGGGTCGGGTGGATACGCGGTTCCGGGATTTCATGCGTTTTCAGATCGAACGGGCGCGGCAGTATTATCGAGCCAGCGAGACCGGGATCGTGGCGTTGGCGCAGGACGGCTCGCAATTTACTGTCTGGCTGATGCGCTATGTTTATGCTGGGATATTGGACGAAATCGAGCGGCAGGGATACGATGTCTTCCGTCGGAGGGCTGCGACCGGCACCTCGCAGAAATTCAAGCTGGCGATCCGCGCCTGGCGCGCCTGCCGACGCCAATCCCGCCTCCATCGATCATGACAGCCTCCTCTTCCGCTCCCAGCTTTCGTCGGGCCTGGGCGGAGGGCTTGTTTTACCCGGTGCTGCGGCGGGCGCTTCGGCGTCAATTCCATGGTATTGCGGTAGCGCGGTTGCCGCAGACACGGGCTTTGCTTGAGGACGCCTCGATCGTTGTGGCGGCTAATCACACCAATTGGTGGGATGGCTTTGTCCTCTCCTGGGTCACCCGGGTGGGGCTGCCTGGGGCCGGGTTTCTCCTCGCGATGGAAGAGGCGAACCTCGCGCGGTATGGCTTTTTCCGAAAGCTAGGGGTCTTTGGAATCGATCTCGCCACCTCGCGCGGGGCGGCGCTTGGTCTCCGGCGGGTGGTGCCGGGATTGCAGCGAGGGCGGGAAGTTTGCTGGATTTTTCCCCAAGGCCGTCTGCTCCATCCCACCCGACCCGTGGAATGCCGACCCGGAGCTGGTTGGCTGGCGCGGAAGGCAGGGGTCCCTCTCCTTCCTGCTGCGGTGAGTTATGAATGGCTGATCGAATCGCGCCCCTCGGTATTTGTTCGGTTTGGTGAACCGATCGCCGACCCCGCCGACGCTTTGGCCTTGTCCGAAGCGATCAATCGTTTGCGTTGGCAAATCGTCCAGGAGGCTGCCGACCTCCGCAATGACCTTTACGATCCGGTCCTTTCCCCCCGGCTCTCCTTAAACAAGCGTTGGGATCAAATCCGCCGGATTTGGCATCGCGACGCCACCCCATTAGAGCGCTTCAATCGATGACCCTCGTGGCGCTCTTGGCGTGGGTGGGTTGCGTGGGGGTCGGGTTGCTCCTGGGGAATCTGCTCTTGAACTTAGCTGTTTATCGGCGGCCAGTCTCCCGAAGCGAATTTGATGGGGAGAAGGTCTCCGTGTTGATTCCAGCCCGGAACGAGGCGGGCCGGATCGCCCCCCTGCTCCACAGCTTGGCGCGGCAGAATCATCCTAATTTCGAGGTGATTGTCTTGGATGACCATTCGACAGATGGCACCCGCGAACGGGTGGAACGCGAAGCTGCTGCTTGCGGACTCACCGCCCGGCTTCAAATCGCAGGGGGCGCCCCGCTGCCAGAGGGGTGGACAGGGAAGGGGTGGGCCTGTCATCAACTGGCTGGGCTGGCGTCGGGCGCATGGCTGCTTTTTACCGATGCCGATACCGAGCACGAACCCGATGCCCTTTCTGCCGCCATGGGACTTGCGCAGGTGACCGGAGCCGGCCTGCTTTCCGCTTGGCCGCAGCAGATCACCCGGACCTGGGCCGAAATCTTGGTGGTGCCGTTGATTCCGTTTCTCATCCTCGGTTTTTTGCCGATGTGGCAGCTCTGGCTCGCGCAGCGTTCGCCGTGGTTTGCCGCGTTATTGCCGAAATCGTTGCTTCAGGCTTTGGGTGCCGCCAACGGACAATTCATGCTATTTCGGCGGGAAACCTATGGGGCATGCGGGGGGCATGCAGCGGTTTGCGGGCACCTGGTAGAAGACGTGGCCTTGGGACGTCGAGTCGCCGGTCTGGCTCGCGAGGGGCATCGTCTGGTGAATTGCGACGGCAGCCGAATCGTGCGCTGCCGGATGTATACTTCCTTCACGGAAGTTTGGGAGGGGTTTACCAAGAACTTGCGGGCTGGCTTTGACCAAGCGTCCGGAATTTTTGTGGCGTCACTCGTGTTCCAGCTGGTGGTCTGCGTCCTTCCTTTTGCGTTGCTGGGGGCGGCAGAGAGTCGGTGGCCCGCTGGGTTGGCTGTGGCGGGTTTGGTGGGGATGCGGAGTCTCTTGGCCTGGCGCTTGCGCACGGCGTGGGCGAGCGTTTGGCTGCATCCGGTGGGATACTTGCTCGCCCTGGCGATTGCCCTTAATAGTTGGCGGCGGACCGCAAGAGACGGGGTGACGTGGAAAGGTCGGATATACGGGCAGAAAAATTAGTCAGGAAACATTCGGGATTACTTGGCAGCAAACAATTCCATGTTGTGACACACCCAATTTTCCCTTGACTCATGGGTGCCCGTTTGAAAGAGGAGCTTTATGACTTCTCATCGGGCCGGGGGGGCCTTGATGTATTCCCTCGTTATTTTGTGTCTGATTCCATGCTCGGCGGTCGCTGGCTTGGTGCAGAATTCTTTAAATTGGGTGGCTGATACAGTGGCGGAACTGCCTCGGTCCATTCCCCTTGTTGATTCTCCTCGCGTGCTCCAAGTCTCGCTCCATTCCCTGAATGAAAAGGGTCTCGCAGAGATCCGGGAGACCGAAGCCACGGCCTCCCCTTTCCCGGTCAACGAAGCAACCGCCCCCGCGCCTGCCCTCCTGCCGGTCGCTCAGGTCGCTCAGGTCGAGCGGGCTTTGTCTGCGAACGAGTGGGTGTCCCCCGTGCAAGTGGCCCACGAACCCGACGGCCAAACCTCCGCCATTCCGATGTCTTGGCTGGCTGCTGGAATTTCCGCACTGTTCGCAGCGCTCATCTGTAGCATTCTGGGTCTTCGATTCTTACAAAATGACCGGTTGCCAGCCAGTTATTGGCTCCAGCAGGTGCGAGTGGGGCCGTTTGGGAAGGTCCGCCCTGACGTGGTGGTGGCCAAAACGCCATCTGCCGTTAGCTTTGAGAAAAAAGCTAAACCTCCCGTGCCGCGTCCTCCCAAACCCCAGGTAAACCGACCGATCCCCCGTCATGAGGTGACCCCGTTGACCCGTGCCAAATACTCCGTGCTTGTGAAAAACGGCACTCACCGCCACTCGGGATGAAGCCCTCTTTGGCGTTGGCTTGGGGTGGGCTCTTCCTCCTTGTTTTGAGTATGGGGGGCTGCGTTGGGTTCGCCAGTTACAACCCGCCCTTTTCCACGGCGAGGGTGGGGCCCGTGCCGCTGAACCCCAGCCATGGACCGCCGGGGACCGGCACGCTTTTCGTTTATACCGCGACCACTCAAACGACGGATCGCACCGGTTACATCATCGCCAGTCCACAAAATTACCGTCTGCAATCGGCTGACGGGACTTGGCAAGGTGTTTCCAATGCCAATCCGCTCAATCCTTCGCCCGAGCCGCGCCCGGTGTATTTGGCTCCGGGCGATTATCGGGTGGAAGCCTTGGCCGACCTCTATCGAGCCGCGACGGTTCCGGTGAGAATCGAGGCTGGGCGGACGACAATCGTCAATCTTTTAGATGCTCCGTTTCCCGGCCCACGCCCTGCTGGAGCCCCGGGGAAAATGGTTCGGGGGCCGACAGGAGCGGCGATTGGGTGGCCAGCAGACTGATTGGGGAAAGTCGGCTAAAAAGGGGCGCTTCCCGACCATGGATCAATAGAATGAAAGTGTCTTATCCATCCAGACCTGTTTTCTCAGCCAGAGGCGTTCAGCAAATCCGGATCGCTTCAATACCCAGCAGGGCGGCAAGTTTTTCGAGCACGACAGCGCGATGGCCAATGCCGACCGCGCAATGGTGAGCGGGGCCTTCCGCGTTCCACGCCTGGACAAATGCACGGGCTCCCGGGGCAAACCGGTAGCGACTGTTCGTGTTGCCAATTTCCAAGATTGGGCCTGGCACGGATTCGCCTTCTGCGATGAGAAAGCGGATTCCTTCCCGGTGTTCGACTACGGAAAGCAAGGTCACCGGTCCGTGTCGCACCGACATTTCCACCGAAAGCCCCTGCCCAATCTTGCCATGGTAGACTGCAAGCGGGCGGACTTTCGTTTTTCCTTCGGCAATCGCCAAATGGCCGGGGCCGTCATGCCCGAGCAAAACGACGTCATCCGGATAATCAATGGCGTAATACTCGGTGAACGATCCGCCCGCTCCGAGGAGGTCGAGAATTTTCATGGC
>CAZSPO010000015.1:16645-19803 GCA_964608775.1 uncultured Chthoniobacterales bacterium
GGATCGTCATGCAACATGCCGGTCACCTGATGAAACCGGATGCCGCATCGGTGGAAGACATTGGCAATTTCGGGCACCGGACAACTCCCACAATGCGCCAGCCATTCACCCGTCATCGCCGTCCGATCGTTCATTTGGTTGAACCGGGTGTAATCGATCGCTGCCGATGGCTGAAGGTTTAGCACGATCACCGGCACTCGGGCGCGACGGACCACCGGTAGAACAGTGGAGGAGAGGGCGTAAGTCGTGACATGCAGGAAAATGAGATCGACATCCGCTTGCCGGAATTGGTGCCCGGCTTCCAGCGCCTTTTCCGGGGTGTCAATGAGACCGAGGTTGACGATCTCCACCCCAGGCCGTTCCAACCGGCGGGCCACCTCGCTGACATCGGATTCCAGCCGCGTTTTCAATCCATCGAATTGTGCCCAGTAAGCCTCCAACCCGATGCCAAACAAACCAATTTTAAGCGAAATCATGGCCGCTTTCTCGCAGGTCCCAGGCGAGATGCCAACCCGGAAGGCTGGTCTCGCCGTCAGTCGCATTCTGATCCCAATCACAATTCCGCCCAGGCCGTGACACGGTTGCGGACCTGCCTTGCCCTTTCCCGTTTCTTTTTCCACCCTGCCCGAATGCCGCTTATTCAGCTTCGTGAGGTTTCCATCGCCTTTGGTGGAGCCCCTGTCCTCGATCAAATTCACCTTCAGATTGACGAAGGCGAACGACTCTGTCTCCTTGGGCGCAACGGGTCCGGAAAGACCACTCTCATGCGATTACTCGCCAGAGAAGAGGCTCCCAACCAAGGAGAAATCATCCAACCCGCCACGACCCGCATCGCCCGGTTGCCGCAGGAAATTCCCTCCGGCCTCACTGGCCCCATCGGCGACCTAGTCCGGAGTGGGCTTGATCCTGACCGACACGAGGAGGAATGGGAGACTGATCGGCGCCTCGAAGCGCTCTTCGCCGAAGTCGGTCTGGACGAGGCCGCCAGCTTCGAAACGCTCTCGGGCGGGTTGAAACGCCGCGCTCTCCTTGCCCGCGCCCTCGCCATTGAACCCTCGCTTCTCCTCCTCGACGAGCCGACTAACCACCTCGACCTCGAAGCCATCCTCTGGCTCGAACAATTCCTTCTCACCCACCCACTCACCCTTTTCTTCGTCACCCACGACCGCGCTTTCCTCCGGCGACTCGCTACCCGCATTCTCCACCTCGACCGCGGTCAACTCTCCAGTTGGGCCTGCGATTATGATACTTTCCTGGCCCGCACCGCCGCCGAAGCCGAGGCCGAAACGGTCCGGCGCGCTTCCCAGGACAAAAAGCTCGCCCAAGAAGAAGCGTGGCTCCGCCAAGGCGTGAAAGCCCGTCGCACCCGTGACCAAGGTCGTGTGGCCGCCTTGCAAAAACTCCGCGAAGCCCACCGGCAACGGCGCGAAAAAGCGGGGCGCGCCCGGCTCACGATTCAGGAAGGCGACCTCTCCGGTCAAAAAGTGATTGAAGCGGAAAATCTCACCTTTTCTTACCCAGCCACCCCTCCCGTGCTCGACGGCCTGACCACCACCATCTGGCGCGGAGACAAAATCGGAATCATGGGCCCCAACGGCTGCGGCAAATCTACCCTGCTCAAACTACTCCTCGGCGAACTCCCCCCCACCAGCGGGACCGTCCGGCTTGGCACCCAATTGCAAATTGTCTATCTTGACCAACTCCGCGCGCAAATCGACCCGGCCAAAACGCTAGTGGAAAATGTCGCGGGCAGCGCCGATCAAGTCACGTTCCAAGGGCGCTCCCGGCATGTGATCGGCTATCTGAACGATTTCCTCTTCGCTTCCTCCCAAGCCCGTATGCCGGCCGGTCTTCTCTCAGGCGGCGAATGCCACCGGCTCCTCCTCGCCAAACTCTTCCTCCAACCCGCCAACGTCCTGGTCCTCGACGAACCAACCAATGATCTCGATCTCGAAACCCTTGAATTGCTGGAGGAAATCCTCGCTTCTTACAGCGGCACCTTGCTGCTCGTTTCCCATGATCGCGATTTTCTCGATCGGGTCGTGACTTCCACGCTGGTTTTCGAATCGCCCGGAACGGTGCGCGACTATGTGGGGGGTTACCAAGATTGGCTCCGCCAACGGGTGGCCAAACCGAGCAACGATCCGGCCGAATATTCCACGTCTTTCCGTCCCGCCAACGGGGGAAAAAAGGAGCGCCCACGAAAGTTCCTCAACAGGGAACAACGCGAGCTTGAAGCGTTGCCTGCGAAAATCGAAGCCCTTGAAGCCCGCCACCAAACCCTGAGCGAACAGCTTGTTGATCCGGCCTTTTACCAAAATGAACCCCATCGACTTCCCAAGATCCAAACCGAGCTTGCCGGAATCGAAGCCGAGACGGCGGCGGCTTACGCCCGGTGGGACGAACTCGAGAGCCTCCGCCAATCGCTTGTCGGCTGAAATCACCCCGCTGTTTCATATCACCCGGTTGTTAGGAAACCGGGGAGGTTACCCCCCTTGCAACAACCAGCGACCGACCACGATCCAGAAGGGAATGGTCACCACGCTCGTCAGGGTCGTCGCGACCAACGCCTGCGTCGCCGGCACGGGGTTTACATGGTAGTAGCGGGCTAACATAACGGGGGCCATGCCCGTCGGCATGGCCGCCTGGGTGATCAACACATTTTGCAGCTCGCCCGCCCTCGGCAGGCAACTGCCCACTAAAAGAAAAATCAGCGGCAACACCACGTTGCGCAACCCCACCGCTGCCAGCGCCACCCGCCCGCCCGTGCGCAGCACCTCGCGATTCGTGACATCAGCTGCCACCGCCCCAGTCATGATCAGCGACATCGGGATCGAAGCGGCCCCGACGAATTCACATGCCCGAATGGCCACAGCCGGCATCCAGTCGCCGCTTCCCAACAAATTAAGCGTCACCGCCACGAGAATCGCCACGACCGGAGGGTTCAGCATCTTGTGCCAGGCTACCCGGTGGCCCGCCCCGCCTGTAAAAACGCCGATGCCGACCGACCAGATTGCCGCTTCTACCCCAAAATTGAAAACGATCAGCACCCCGACCGTCCGCTCCCCGAAAACGGCTAGCGCCAGAGGAATCGCGATAAACCCGTAATTAAACAACCCGGTCGCAAAAGCGAACGAACGGGCGTCCCCGTCGCTCAA
>CAZSPO010000016.1:0-19477 GCA_964608775.1 uncultured Chthoniobacterales bacterium
CCGGTTGCGGAGGCGGGACCACCGGATGAACCAGCACGCGAAACCCGGCGGCCCCGGCCTGCTCAATCAATTCTTCCATCGAAGCGTCAGTGGACCGTCCATCGGAAATGAACACCAGCGTGCGGCGAAGCCCAGGCCGCGCCAGCGCAGCCGCTTGCGCAAGCCCCGCTCCCAACCGAGTCGCGCCATCCATCAGGGAGCCATCCGGATTTTCGCCCGCCCTCACCCCGTCCGCGACTCGGAGTGTCGTTTCGACGGTCACCCCTGGCAGCCCGACACCCGTTGATTGACGAAGCGCCCGACCGGCCTCCTCCCCGGCCCCCTCGACACTCCGGCTCACGTCGAGCATCCAAAAGAGATGAGTCTGACGGGTCGATTGACGCCAGGACGGTTGGGCAAGGGCGAGAATGACGACCGCCCCCAGCATGAGGCGCAAGGCCAGGATGCGCATGGGCCGAAACCCCTGTCGCAGCCCCCGGCGTGAAATCCAGGCCAACCCGGGTAGCAGCAGCAGGAGCCATAGGGCCAATGGACTCTCCCAATCCAGCATGGCTAGGCGCTCCCTCCAAACAGCGATGCAATGGGAAGGCGCCAAAGCGCCCATTTCAGTTCGAAGAGAAACATGCTCCACAACCTGCCCTGCTCTCTTCGTTTCGTCAGGTATTTGTTATCAATCGAAACGACTAAGAAAGAGCTGGCCCGTGCCCCTGACCTCATGGAAACTCTCTTTTTCATGAATCCCACCTCCCCTATCGAACGCCCCGGACACTGGCTGGCTCAGCAGCGGGCGGTTTTTGTTTGGGTCGCACTCGGGTTTGCCGTGTTGCTGGCGGGCATGGTGGCCCTCGCCGCTTGGGATCGCTCCCGGCGGGGTGAATTGGAGCAAGTGGAATTTGTGCTCCGGCCACCGGATTATTTTACACCGCCACCCGCCCTGGCCCGGGGCACCGCCGTGGGGGCGCTGTTGCAAACACCGCTTTATACTTGGCAACCAAACCGGGTGCCCAGCTCGGATCGAGAACTCATGCCGGTCGGTCGGCTGGAAGGCACCGGCATCCTGGTTTATCAAAGCCGCACCGAAGAAAAACGGTTGCGCAAAGATGGCACCGGCCAATATTTCGTGCCGACTGCTCCCGGCCAATTTTTGGAGCTAACCGATTTTCCGCCCGCCCCTTGAATCGTTTGCTCATTTGAATCGCCCGCCCGTGACCGCCCCGGTTTCTCATTCCCCCGCCCAAGAGGCTGCCCCGCCAGCCGTGGCGGTCAGCTATCTGACCCACCGCTATGGAGAGCGGATTGCGGTGGATACGCTCAGCTTCGAGGTTGAACGCGCCACCATCACCGCGATCTTGGGGCCGAATGGCAGCGGAAAAACCACCTTGTTCCGGATCCTTTCAACCCTCGCCCGTCCGCAAACGGGAGATGTCTATTTAGGCGGCGTCAACCTGCGTTCCTCCCTCGAAGCGATTCGGCGAACGATCGGAGTGGTCTTTCAATCCCCCTCGCTCGACAAGAAATTGACCGTGTTAGAAAATCTCCGGCATCAGGCCGCCCTCTACGGCATGCGACGAGAGCGGGCGGCAGAACGGATCAAAAGCGCCACGACCACCTTTGGCTTGCAAGATCGGTTGGGGCATTTGGTGGAAACCCTCTCGGGAGGGTTGCAACGCCGGGTAGAGCTGGCCAAGGCCCTCCTGCACGAGCCCTCGATCTTGCTGCTCGACGAACCCTCCACCGGCCTCGACCCAGGAGCACGGGCGGACCTTCGCGAGACCTTGGAACGACTCCGTCGTGAATCCGAGGCCACCATTCTTCTCACCACGCATCTGATTGAAGAAGCCGATTTCGCCGACCGCGTCTTGATCCTGCACGAAGGCAAACTGGTGGCCGACGGCACGCCACAGGCGCTACGAGCCAGCGTCGGCGGAGAGGTAATCACCTTGCGGGGTGGCGACGCGGAAGCCATGCGGCAACGCCTCGTGGCGGAAGGGTTCGACCCGCGCCCTAGCGGGGCAGATTTGCGGGTGCAAACCCCCGAACCTGCCACAGCGATGGCCCGCATCTTACCGCTACTGGGCGAGGCCATCCACGAAGTCACCATCGGGCGTCCCACGTTGGCCGATCTTTTTTTCGCCCGCACCGGTCGGCTCCTGGCGGAAATGCCGGAGCCCGATCCCGTTCCCGCAGGAAAGAAAGGTTCCCATTAACCCATGGCCGCACTGATTTTGACTCCCACTCTCGCCATGTGGCGTCGTGAAGTGGTCCGCTTTTATCGCCAACGCAACCGGATCATCGGGGCGCTTGCGACGCCGTTCGTGTTCTGGTTGTTGATTGGCTCCGGGCTTGGTCCGACCTTCCGTTTGGAAGGGACTGAGATGTCCTACCTTCAATATTTTTTTCCCGGCACGATTGTTTTGATCATGCTTTTTACCGCGATTTTCTCCACCATCTCCGTGATCGAAGATCGGCGCGAAGGGATTCTGCAATCGGTCTTGGTTTCCCCAACGTCGGGGATTGCCATTGCTCTGGGCAAATTCCTGGGCGGAGCGACCCTGGCGCTTTTGCAAGGGATATTATTTTGTCTGCTGGCCCCATTCATCGGGATTCCCATCGGCCCAGCCCAGTGGCCTCTGTTGTTGGGGATCTTTTTCCTCGTGGGACTCGGCATGACCGGGCTCGGGTTCTTGATCGCCTGGCCGATGGAATCGACCCAGGGGTTTCATGCGATCATGAACGTCCTGCTGATGCCGATGTGGTTGATGTCCGGCGCTTTGTTCCCGGCCGCGAGCGGCACCTGGGTTTACTGGGCCATGGCGGTGAACCCGGTCACTTACTCGGTCGCCCTGGTGCGACGGGTTTTATATCCGGTGGATCCGGGCGTAATGAATTTGCCCGGCTGGGGCCTTTCCTTGGCGGTATTCGGGGCCTTCACCCTCCTCACCCTCTGGCTCAGCGCCCGGATGATCCGCGCCTACCCCGGCAAAGCTTAAGCCCACGCTTTCATAAAAACAAGAAGGGGTAGCGCAGCAGAGAAAAGATCAAGCTAACACGACTGGTTTTAGGAGAGAGGGGGGTAACCCAAACTCACCCAAAAAACTGAGAAGCGTAGGGGTCGCACCTACGCCCCACGCCGCCGCCTGGGGTCATTTCTTTTCGTAATGCCCACCAAATCCTAGCCTCATGGCCGAGAGCAATTTATCTTGGTAATCCGCTTCTCCCCGGGAGGCAAACCGCTCATAGAGCGCCGTGGTTAACACGGGCACGGGAACCCCTTCGTCAATGGCCGCCTTGATCGTCCAACGCCCTTCGCCGGAATCGGAGACACGCCCGGCGAAATCGGCCAACGACTCATCTTTCGCAAGAGCGGTAGCGGTCAGGTCGAGGAGCCAGGAAGCGATGACACTTCCCCGCCGCCAAACCTCCGCGACGTCGGCCAGTCGCAGGTCGAACTGGTAATGTTCCGGATCGCGCAACGGCGTGGTTTCTGCATCCATTTCGGCTTGGTGCTTGCCGATATTTGCCGCCCGCAAAACCCCGAGCCCCTCGGCGTAAGCCGCCATGATTCCGTATTCGATCCCGTTGTGGACCATCTTGACGAAGTGCCCTGCCCCGTTCGGACCGCAATGGAGATAACCTTCTTCCGCCGTGCCCGGCATCCCTTCGCGTCCAGGGGTGCGAGGGAGATCGCCGACTCCGGGAGCGAGCGTCGCAAAAATGGGGTCCAACCGTGTCACCACGTCCGTTTCCCCGCCGATCATCATGCAGTAACCTCGATCGAGCCCCCAGACCCCACCGCTCGTGCCCACATCGACATAATGCAATCCGGCACCCGCCAGGGTTTTCGCACGACGGATATCATCGACATAATAAGAGTTGCCCCCATCGATCACGATATCACCTGGGGTTAGCAGGGGCTGCAACTCAGCTAGGGCGGCGTCGACGACTCCGGCCGGCACCATCAGCCAGATGGCGCGAGGAGATTCCAACATCCCGACGAACTCAACCAGATTGGTCGAGCCGCTGGCTCCTTCCGCCACCAGGGCGTCCACCGCTTGCGCGGCCCGATCCGTGACCACACAGCGGTGGCCGTCGCGTAAAAGACGGCGGACCATATTGGCGCCCATCCGTCCCAGTCCAATCATACCGAGTTGCATTTTGTGTGCTGTGCTCATGGTGGGCGCAGCATGCACAGCCGGGGCCGTCGGGTCGAGGAGATTGCAGAGAAAAAGGAAAACCTTTTCTTTTTGCCGCTCCCCGCCAGGCTGGTCGGCCTTGCATGGAGCCGCTTTTCGCCATTCTGCCTCTGCTCCTCCTGATGGCTGCCGGTGGTCTCCTGGCCACTTTTTCTTTCGTGCCGCCCCGTTTCTGGGATGATTTAAATCGGGTGATCTACTGGCTGTTGCTGCCAGCGTTGATCGTGGGGGAGTTGGCCGGGGCGGTGGCCGACCTGGGCGCGACGCTGAGGGCTTGGGGAGTCTTCGCGTCCGCCTCGCTTTTGATGGTTTTCCTTGGCCTGGGGGTCGCATGCCTGATCAGGCTCCCCTTTGCTGATTGGGGGGTCTTTGTCCAAGCGACTTTTCGGGGGAATCTCGCCTTCATCAGCATTCCCGTCATGCAATTTGCCTTGGGCGAACAAGCTGGTGCCGTGATTCCCACGGCCATCCTGGTCTTTGCTCCCACCATGATTCTTTACAACGTCCTCTCTGTCGGCCTCCTGCAAGTCAGCCGACACAAACTCAACTCGCGAGCGCTCTGGGATGCCGGACTGGCGGTGATGCGCAATCCCCTCGTATTGGCCTCCGTGGCTGGCCTTGCCTGGTATGGGTTGCCGGTCGGGTATCCGGTATTTTTAGAGCGGACCTTTTCTGCGCTCGGAAGCACGGCGGCTCCGATGGCTTTGCTTTGTATCGGGGCGAGCCTTTCAAAGTTTCCTTTGCGCCCGACTTTGTCGGCATTGGTCGCGGCCGTATTGAAAGTGGCGGGGCTTCCGCTTGTCGCGCTTGGCTTGATGCAAGTCATTCCTCTGACACCGGTTGATCGATTCGTTGTGTTGGTTTTCTCGACGGCTCCGACGGCGGCTGCGGCGTTCATCTTGGCCAAATCGATGGGAGCGAATGAGCGGTTGGCCGCGAGTTCGATTGTCTGGGCTACCCTGTTGGCCATTCCCGCGCTTGTGTTCGTGCTGAACCTCTTCCCCCCGACATAAAGGGTGCGCTCATGACTTGCGTCAAACAGCAGGATCGTTTCATATTCTCGGATGCGTTTTTCCTCCCCAGCTAAAGATGAAACGTGGTGAACGTCCCGTGATGCCGGGGGCACCGCCGTCGGGTGGGGAGAAACGCGAGGGGGGGGGACCTTGGATGGGGTGGATGGCGTGCGTCCTGTTTCTCGCCTCGCTCGTCACCCTCCATCTGTTGATCGGCGGCACCCGTTATGTATTCGCCATTCCCGGTTACGCCCTGTTGGCTCTCGCCGGTTTGGTCAGTTTGTTCCATCGGCCTGCGAATGGTCGGGCGGATTGGCTTTGCCTCGGGAGCGTGCTCCTCTTTGGGGGCTGGCTGCTGGGGCGGACGGCGGTGACGCCCTTTGCTTATATTCCTTGGTTTCACTGGATGCTGATCCCCGCTTGTTTGCTCGTTTACCTGTTGAGTGTGCACCGGCTTAGTTCTCAACGGTTCCGCCTGTTCACCGTCGGTATCCTGCTGGCCCTGGCAGTGGCGCATGTCACGCTGGGGTTCGTCCAATTTGCCAAAATAGAAAACTACCTGCCGTTTGGGTTCCTCCGCCCGGATTATAAAATACGGGCGAGCGGCTTTTTCGTCTGTCCCAATCATTACGCGGGGTTTTTAGAGCTTTGCTTTTTTATGGGGCTCTCGTTGGTCTGCTGGGGGCGGATCAAGTTAGCGTGGCGGCTGCTCGCCGGTTACGCCGTTCTGGTTTGTGCGGCAGGGATTGTGATCTCAGGCAGTCGCGGTTCTTACGTCAGTGTGTTGGGGGGCTTGGCGGTCTTCGCCGTCATCAGCTTGTGGGTGTTGCGCAAGAGTGCTCCCCATCTCTTTTGGCGCACGACCCTTGGCACGGCAGGGGTGGGACTGTTGGGAGCGGTGGCGGTCGGTTGGGTGCTGGCCAACAGCCTCTTTCTCAATGAACGAGCCAATGACATCGTCGATTTGGACAATATCCGGGTTAAACTCTGGGGGAGTGCCTTGCGCCAGGCTGAGGTGATGCCCCTGACGGGGACTGGGGCGGGCACCTTTTTGCTCTATGGCCGCGCTTTTCGCGATCGCTCCGTGCAGCACGACCCGGTCTATGTGCACAACGATTATCTGCATTTGCTGGGGGAATTTGGCTGGCTGGGGGTGGGCGCATTTTTCCTCTGCTGGCTGGCACATGTCCGGGGGGGCTTTCGCCAGATCGGAGCCATCGCGAGAGAGCAACAAGAGGAAGGTCGGGGGTTGAGCAACCGATTGGCCCTAGTGCTTGGGGCGTTCTGTGGGCTAGCGGCGCTGACTTCGCACGGGGTGGTCGATTTTAATATGCACATCCCGGGCGTGGCGTTGGTGATGATCTGGCTGTTAGGTTGGCTCGGCAACGAACCGGCCAGTTGGCGGGCGGGATCGGACTTACGACGAGCGGGGCCTTGGCAACGGAGGATCTCCTTTCTCATCACGCTGGTGTGCGCGGGCTGGCTTTTGGGGATTGGCGCGAAATTGTTTCGGGAAGAAGCCCTCACCGAACGGGTCCGCGTGCTGGTGCGGGAGGAGCGTTTCGAGGAGGCGTTAGAACTGGCGGAAACTGTGCCGGTGGATTCCATCGACAATCCTTACTTTCATTCCCATGTCGGCGACGCTTGGAATGGGATTGCTGAAGATTTGTTCGTGGCGAGCATGCGACCACCGTTCGTGGAAAAAGCAGCGGCAGCCTATGGCCGAGCTCACCTTCGCTTTCCCGAGGATGTCACGCTCTCGATCCCCTACGGCGCTCAACTCGACTCCTTGGGATTTCATAAAGAAGCAGATATCATCTGGCAGCGAGCGAAGGAATGGGATCCGCACCAGCTCCGTTTGCTGATTTTTTATGCCGGGCATTTGCAGCACCAGCAGCGTTTTGAAGAAGCAAGGGAGGTGCTTCAAGAGGTCCGGGCCATCAAGCGGGACGCCTATGCGACTCGGGCTTTGCGGGTCATTGACAACCAAATCAGGGATCGCCGGGAAGGAGAAGCGTCTGCAAACCAACAAAATCGTCACAACCCAGCCCAGTCATTGGAGCAAATTCCGGATTGACTCTTTATCGGAAAGCGACTCTTATTCTCTCGTTATGAGAGCCTTCCACCTATTTATCACCATTGCAGCGTTGTTTGCTGCCAGCATGGTTACGAGCCATGCCCAACTGACGGCGGTCGATCCCGCCATGAAAGCTGAAGTTGAAGCCGCCGTGGCCGCTGCCCTTGAGCAGGTGGGTCCCAACGCTTCGCCCGCTGCTAAAAAGCGTGCGATTGCTCGGGCGATTAGGAACAAAGCGCGGGAAATGGCCGCTCGGGGTGATGACCCTGTCGCAGTTGCCAGTGCGGCGATCTCTGTCGGGATCGATAATGGGCTTCCCCCCAGGTTCGACGCTCAAGTGGCCTCAACCGTGCTTGAAGCCGCTCCCAATGCGGACACGGCTGCCATGGCTGCTGTGGCAGCAGTCGGAGTCGCGAGATTGAGCGGTGAGGCGCAAGTGGTCGCATTGTCGCTCTTACGTGAGCAAGCCATGGACGATGGTGCTGATGCTGAGGGTTTCGATCAGGCGCTAATTGCCCAAGGGGTTAGTCCTGCGCTGGTTGCCAACGCAGCTTCTGCTAGCGGTGGTGGCACCGGTGGCGGTCCGGGAGGAACCAACCAAGGAGGCATCGGCACAGGCTTGGGTAGTGGCACCGGTCAGACCAACCCAATTCTCACGGTCACCCCGACCCCGACCTTCCAAACGCCCACGCCGACCCCGGCCCCGACAGCAGATCCGACTCCTACACCGGAACCGACAGCGGGCCCGACTCCCACCCCTGTGGTTCCGACACCAACTCCGACACCGCAACCCACCGTCACGCCGATTCAGAATCTCTGATTCTCCACGGGCTCTCCCCTTCTGCACGGGCCACTAGACCGCTTGGTTTGGTGGCCCGTTTTCTTTTTCCATGGAACCGCCTCCTAACTCCCCTGCCTCGAACGAGCAATCCGATCCCCAAGCCACCGATCCTCTGCCCCCAACCCGCCGGTGGCTGTTTCTGTTGGGCATCGCGGCTTTCCTCGTGCTCGGATTTGCTGCCCTTTGGGATTGGGTGATTCCCCGTCCGCTCCCGCCAGTCGGCGGGCTTTATTTCCCGGTCCAACAGGTTCTGGAAGTGCCCTTGCATCGCCAAAATGATGTTGCCTGGGGAGACGACCTCCTCGGCCCGACCCAGGCCACCTTGGCCGAGGAAGGTTGCGCCATCGCAGCGGCTTCCATGGCCCTCGCCTATCACGGGTATGAGGTGGATCCCGGGCGGCTGAATGCCTTTGTCCGAGATTTGCCAGAGGGATTCACCCCGCAAGGCTGGCTCTACTGGGAAGCGGCGGCAGATTTTCCGCCCGCCACTTTCGAAAAAGCATATGAAGATCGGCCGAGCTACGCGCTTTTAGACCGTAACCTCCTGATGGGTCGCCCCTCCATCATTCGGATCCGGCTCTCCTCCGGCTGGACCCACTTCGTCGTTGTGGCGGGGAAAAAGGGCCGAGAATATCTCATCCACGACCCGCTTGCTGACGAAAATTCGCCACTCACCCCGCTCTCGGCCTACAACCGCCCTATCGAGGCGCTTCGCTTTTATCAACCCCGGTAAAGCATCCCTTCGGTTTGGCTTGCTGTCTTTCCGACAACCCCCTAATCAAACCCTCGTCATGGTTCATCATATCGTCCTCTTCCGTCTGCAGGAAAGCGTTCCGCCAGAGCGCGTGGAGGAAATGATGATGAAAAGCCGAATGATGCTCCTTAAGATTCCCGAAGTCCGCAATGTCCGCTGCGGCAAACGGATTGATCCCGATAACGCGTTTCCCTTCTTTCTCTCGGCTGACTTTGACTCAATGGATCGTCTTGCCGTTTACATGGAACACCCCGTCCACATCAAATTCGTGGAAGAAGTGGTGAAACCTAACGCGGCCGACTGGCTCGTTCTCGACTACGAAATGGAGCCGGGCAAAGATGTCAGATACTCCTGAACCGGTTTCAACGCGAGTTGTCCCATAGCAGAGAGTCACGCGGCAGCCGCATGCGGTCGGGCAACGGCTTGATAAAGAACTGCGTAATCAGCGGCACTCTGCTTCCAAGAAAAATCCGAAGCCATCGCTCGATCAACTAGTGCCCTCCAGACTGTCGGATCACCAAATTGACCGATCGCTCGATGCACCGCATCCCAAAGTCCTTCGACGGAATAATCGTAGAAAACGAATCCATTTCCCTGATCAGAGTCCAAGGAATGATCACGGACAATCTGAAATAACCCGCCCGTTCCTCGCACCAACGGGAGGGCTCCGTATCGAAGCGCATAAACAGCGCTCAGGCCGAACGGTTCAAACCGGGAGGGGGCCAGCATGACATCGGCTCCCGCATTAATCCGGTGCGCCCCTTTTTCCGCGTAGTCGGGTAAATACCGCATTTTGCTTGCGTGCCGACGTTCGAGAATGAGCAGCTGCTGATGAATGGTTTCGTCGCCATCTCCCATCATCACGAGCCGAACGTCGAAGGTCATCATGAGATCAATGACCGGCAACAAGATTTCAAACCCTTTTTCCACGGATGTACGAGTGACCATGCCAAAGACAGGCCCTTGGGGATTTTTGCGTAGCTTGAGTTCCTTGAGCAAGGCGGTGCGGCATTTCGCTTTCCCGGCGAGGACCTCCCCCGAATACCGGGAGCTAATCAGTTTGTCCTTGGCGGGATTCCACCGGTCGTAATCGGCCCCATTGATAATACCGGAGAGTTTGCCGCTATGTTCCCGCAAGACGGCATCCAATCCGCAGCCATATTCGGGCGTCTGAATTTCATGCGCATACTGTTCGCTGACGGTCGTGAGGCGGTTGGCGAAGAGGATGGCCGATTTTAAAAAGTGGAGTTTCCCAAAATACTCCACCCCGCGCGGACCGAAGTAATGCCCGGGGAGATTGGTGAGACCGAAATCCACCCCCCAGAAGCTTCCTTGAAAGGCGAGGTTATGAATGGTGAACACCGTGCCAAACGGCAGCTTTTGATCTCTGACAAAAACGGGAATCAAGCCGGTCTGCCAATCGTGACAATGAATCACGTCCGGGGAGGGATTCATTCGGCGAGCCAGTTCGACCACGGCTTTGTTAAAGAAGATGAACCGTTCCGCATTATCCTCGTAAGGCTGGGGGCCCTCACCGTAGAGGGAAGAGCGGTCGAAGAATTCGTCCCGCCGCACAAGGAAAAGCTGAAGCCCGCCCGGCAGCCGGGCCTCCAAGATTTCCGCCCCCACACGCCGAGAGCCGAGAGGGATGCTTAATTGGACGCCAGTCGGTTGGGGAGCGAGGGATGCGCTCTCTTTGATCAGCCGGTAATAGGGCAGCACGACACTGATTTCGTGCCCCTGCCGAATTAGCTCGAGAGGAAGTGCCTGAAGGACTTCACCCAGTCCACCAGTCTGGGCCAGCGGGGCCATCTCACTGCTCGCCATGAGAACTTTCACGAGGAAAGCTTTAGCGGGTTCGACATGAAGCGCGCAAGTTTTGTTAAATGAACCCGAATATTTCGTGAAACAGCAAACCCTGGATGATCCGCTTCGATAGGCTGGAGCGTCTGTCGGGCTCAGTAACCTTGCGAAATGTCGTGCCCCCCACCGATTGGTCCTGAGTTTGAAGAGGTGGCGACTGATCGGCGCAACATGCGAGGTTCTTCTCCGAACTCAGCAAAGAGCACTTCCTTCCCGATGCTCTTCGCATGTTCCCCCACCCGCTCCAAATGCCGAGCCACAAACAACAAGGCAAGCAGGCCTTTCACATCGGCGGGCGTCTCCACGATCATCTCGGTGAGTTGATCTGACACCTCCGCCGTTATGCGGTCGATTTCTTGATCGCGCTCGCGCAAACTGCGGGCCCCCGCCAAGTCGTGATCGGAAAAGGCGCGGACGCTATCGCGGTAGAGGGCGAGGGCTCCCCGAGCGAGCGGTTCGATCCACATAACAGAGTCGAGCCGAGGCAGTTGAGCAAGCGAACGTCCGCACCGGGCGATGTTTGTCGCCCTATCAGCCACCCGTTCCAGTCGCGTGGCAATCCGCATGGAGACCACCACCGTCCGAAGATCGCGGGCGACCGGTTGGAACCGCCGGATAATTTCCAGGCCTTCGCCATCCAATTGCTTTTCCAGGTAGTCGATCTCGTCATCATCGACAATGGCCGCTTCGCAGAGGTCCGCATCACGTCGCAGCAGTCCATTGACCGCAGCGAGGAGGTTTCGCTCGGCTAGGCTGGCCATCATCAGAACGTTGTCCCGATATTGATCCAACGCCGCCTCAAACGTGGTGAGGATATGAGGAGGCGATGCCATGCGAACAACCTGCAACCTCCGGACATCTAATCAGCCAAATCGTCCCGTGATATAATCTTCCGTCTGTTTTTGAGCCGGTTTGCTAAAGAGCTGCTTCGTATCGCCGTATTCGATTAGCTTGCCCAAATAAAAGAAGGCGGTGCGATCGGAGACCCGGCTGGCCTGTTGCATGCTGTGGGTGACGATGACGATGGTATATTCCTTTTTGAGATCGAGCATCAGTTCTTCCACCTTAGCCGTCGCAATCGGATCGAGAGCGGAACAAGGTTCGTCCATGAGAAGGATTTCAGGGCTGTTGGCAATAGCGCGAGCGATACACAGACGTTGCATTTGACCACCGGACAGGCCAAGGCCACTCTCGCTCAGACGATCCTTGACTTCATCCCAGAGGGCCGCACCTCGCAGGCTCTTCTCGACGATCTCATCGAGCACTTTTTTATTGTTCTGCCCGGCGACCCGCAAGGGGTAGACCACATTTTCGTAGATCGACTTAGGAAAGGGATTCGACTTTTGAAAAACCATTCCGATCCGTTTACGCAGGGCAATCACTTCCAAGAGCGGGTCGTAGAGACTGTTGCCGTTGATGATGATATCGCCTTCGTGCCGGATGCCTTCGATCAAATCGTTCATACGATTGAAATTGCGCAGCAACGTCGATTTACCGCAACCGGACGGCCCGATGAGTGCCGTGATCTGCTTTTCCGGGATATTAAAATCGACATCAAACAACGCCTGAGCTTCGCCGTAGTAGAAAGAATAGTTGTGGACCTGAATGAACTCTTCATTTCGCGTAGCGTCGTCATGCCCACCCTGGGTGGGCATTGAGGCGAGAGCTTCGACCGATTCGTTGGCAGGGTTGGTATTGCTGGTGGATGATGTAGCGTTCATAACAGGAAGGCGAGGAGTCAGGCTTGCGGTTGGGATAAAAGGCTCGGAGTGGTGTGATCCTGCTGTCAAAAGGCACCGGTCGCAAATTTTCTGCGCAACCGTTCACGGATCATAATAGCGGAAAGGTTGAGAAGCACCACCAACACGATCAGAAGGAGTGTGGTAGCGAAAACCATCGGTTTTGCTGCTTCCGAATCGGGTGATTGAAAGCCCAAATCGTAGATATGAAAGCCGAGGTGCATGAATTTTCGGTCCAAATGGAGAAAAGGAAAGTCGCCATCCAACGGCAGGGTCGGAGCCAGTTTCACCACCCCGACCAGCATAAGTGGGGCCACTTCACCTGCGCCGCGAGCCATGGCGAGAATCAGACCGGTTAAAATGCCGGAGGAAGAAGCGGGCAGGACGATTCGTTGGATCGTCTGCCATTTTGAAGCGCCGCACGCAAGGGAGGCATCCCGCATCCCGCGCGGCACGGAGGCGAGCCCTTCTTCCGTCGAGACGATCACCACGGGAACGGTCATGAGAGCCAAGGTGAGAGAGGCCCAAAAGATCCCGCCGGTTCCAAAGGTTGGAGTGGGAAGCGAAGCCTGAAAGAACCATTGATCGATATTGGCACCCAGCACATAGACGAAGAAACCGAGCCCGAAGACGCCGAAGACGATCGAGGGGACGCCAGCAAGATTATTCACCGCGATTCGCACGGAGCGAACGAGGAAGCCTTGCTTCGCATATTCCCGAAGATAGATGGCGGCCACCACCCCAAACGGGGTGACTGCCACGCTCAACAACAGCGTCATGATGAAAGTTCCAAAAATGGCGGGGAAGATCCCCCCTTCCATGTTGGCTTCCCGAGGTTCGGTGGAGACAAAAGCCCAGGCTTGATGGAAAAAGACCCCCAGTTTACCGAACACGCCAAGATCGTTAGGATAATAATAGTAAACGAATTGCTGTAAAGGGACTGATAATTCCCGTCCGTCGAGAGTATTTAGTTTCAACGCCCCCTTCTCCTGTTCTTCCCGCAGCGCCAATCGCTCGGCATTGAGCGTCTCGAATTTCTTATTTAACTCTGCTTTTTCGGCTTCAGCGGTCGTTTTGATTTCCTCGGTCAGCTTTTCCTTGAGTTCCGCTCGTCGCACCCGCAGGTCGATTGCGCGCATTTTGCTATTGAGTTTCCCGATCTCTTTTTTCTCGATCTGCAAGATTTCAGCACGCCGGTCCAGCGTCTTCTTAAAGTATTGTTTCAACCCGTCGTTAAACGCCTCCGAATCGGCGGAGATGACCTTGCCATCGGGAGTGGTCAGTTCGACGGGAATCCCGATCGCATCGCCGTATTCGAGCCGCTCAATGACGATTGCATTTGGTGGATAAGCCGTGGAGGCGATCTGCGATTCATCCAGATACTTGAAGGAGAGCCCATTGATCTGGCGGTTGCCAATGAAGAGCTGCCATTCGATCGGTTGTTCTTCCGCCACCGTTTGGTCGGGCGGACGCGCCACATAGCGTTCCCGCACTTGATTGATTTCGCCACCGAGTTGCTTAGAACCGTTGATTCCGGCGGTAGAACCTTCGACGAGAGTGATTTGCACGACGTCGCGAGGCCAAAACACGCTGATCCCTTGGGAAAGAATCAACCAGAGCAGGAAAAAAACCATCAAAAGACCGACGGTCAGTCCCATGCCGGTGAACCAGACCATCGGTTCTCCTTTCGGTTTCAAACGATAGGAATTTTGAAGTTTCGGGGAAGAAGGAGCGTTCATGAGTGTGAAAAATGGCAGCTAGCGTCTAGTAACTGTTATCTGATCAGACCGTTTTATATTTCTCACGGAGATGTTGGCGCATGACTTCAGCCACCGTATTGACCACAAACGTCATCAGGAAGAGGAGCATGGCACCGAGGAATAGTGCTCGGAATAGGGTGGAATGGTGAGGGGCCTCGGGCAATTCCACCGCGATATTTGCCGAGAGCGTGCGCATCCCAGAGAAGATATTGAGATCCATGATGGGAGTATTCCCCGTGGCCATCACCACGATCATCGTTTCTCCCACAGCGCGACCCAAACCGATCATCGTCGCGGAAAATATCCCAGGCGATGCAGTGGGCAGGACGACCATCATCGAAGTCTGCCAGCGGCTGGCTCCGAGGGCGAGCGATCCGGAGGTCAGGGTGGGCGGCACATTGGAAAGAGAATCTTCAGCAATAGTAAAAATGATAGGGATCACGGCAAACCCCATCATAAATCCGACGACCAAAGAGTTGCGTTGCTCAAAAGGCGTGCCGGTCACTGCGGGCCACCAGCGGCGGAAGTCGGCGAGTTTTGTTCCATCGCTGGTCGTCACGACAAACGCCCAGCTCTCCAGCCAAGGACCGAGATTCCAAGCGATGTAGCAGCTTAGCATCATGACAGGTAAATAAGCGAGGAATTCCCAGCCCGGCTTAATATGACGGCGATACTTGATTGGGAGATTAGACCATAACCAGCCGAAGAGAAAGGCACTGGCAAAAAGGGCGACGATGACGAGCATCACCGAAGGGACTTTCGTTTCAATCAACGGGGCCAACCAAAGGGCCGCGAGGAACCCGAGCACGACGGAAGGGAGCGAGGCCATGATTTCCATGGTCGGTTTGACCACCCGTTTGATTTTCGGACTGAGAAATTGCGAAGTGTAGACCGCCGCTAGCAAAGCGATTGGCAAGGAGAATATCATCGCGTAGAGCGTCCCCTTCATCGTGCCGACCAACAACGGCACCATGGACAGTTTCGGCTCAAAATCATCGGAACCGCCTGTTGATTGCCATTCAAATTTTGGTGCGGTCGCCCCTTCATACCAGACTTTCCCGAAGAAAGCTTTCCAACTAGCTTCCGGATGGGGATCATTCATGGAGTAGAAATGGAGTTGATGATCGTCGGACAAGAGAGCGAGCTTCGCGTTTTTGCCGCTGATCACTCCGAGCTGAATAGGGAAACCTAAGTCTTTTTGCCATCGAATGTCTTCGGAAGTGAGATAACGGAGCGAGGCGGTGGAACCGCTGCCGATGAGAAAGGTTTTGTTTCGCAGGCTCTTAGAATAAAAAGAAGCTCCACCGGGAAGATCAGGAAAGACTTTGGTCTGGGCATAGAGCCGCTCGCTGCCCCCTTCCGGGACAAAAAGGCTGAACCCGCGATTCACTCCATCCGTGTTGGTCACGACAATAGAGACATCGCCGAGGATGAAATCAATAGAGGCAATGCCCTTATCGGGTAAATCGCTGAAAGGCAGGAAAGCTTGCCGTTTGGTTATGGAATCGCCGGTTCGGTAAAAGTAGTCGATCTCTCCTCCAATTGTGCTGACGAGAATCCCTTCCGCCTGTTGATCAACGAGAAGTTCGACCGGTTCTTCATGGATTTGGTCCGTCAGGTCGAGGACAGTTTCAACCTTTAGCGTGCCTCCGCCCAACAGACCCCCGCCTTGTTTGAGAATGGCGGCTTTAACAAGGCGGCCATCGGCGTTTCCGTCGTTGGGAGCCAGAATGCCGACGGCGAGTTTTTCACTGCCACTGTCACCGAGGGCGATCCGGTCGACTTTATATCCCTCCACGCCAAAACTAAACAGCGGGCCCGGCTCCAGGGTGGCGATCACTTTTCCATCCTGTTCGAAATCCTTGCGGTAATTGACTTTGATCAAAGAGAAGTCCCCTTCGGCAGTCCCGGCAACGATCGTATTGAATTTGGGCAGATACTGAATGGAGGTCACCTCGGTTCCTTCGGGCAATCCCAACCCGCGTTCATCGGGTTGACCCTCTTCCGAAACAAAGACGACCGTGTTATCGGTGGTAATGAGAAAGGGGAGCTCGCCCCATTCATCGATCCCGAGCGCGAGATAATCCCGCGCAGGCACCTGGCGGGTGGCCATCTCCTCGACGGCGGCCCCTTTGAACAGCGGCCAGATTTGTGATGCGATAAAAACAAAGATGCCAAAGACTGCGACAATGACCAACAAGCCCCCCGCTTGGATCGCGTAGGTCATGATTTTGTCGGTCAGAAGAACGGCGGGCGAAGGACGAAACCGCTCGGGCACGGCGAGATTGGCAGGCTTTGAGCTCATGGATAATAGAGAATCTTAAGCGAAAAACGAATAATTGCTTTTTAAAACAACTGGGGGAAGCAGAGACAGTGTCTATCAAAAGGAAGAAAGCGGGCTCCGATTTCCGGAGCCCGCTCCTTGCAAGCGAGAGTTTATTTAACCTTTTCGATTTCTTCTGCCGCAACGCTAGCGGGCAGTGGGAAGTAACCATCTTTCACGACGACTTCCTGACCTTCTTTCGATTCGATGAATTTCACGAATTCAGCAACCAGTTTGTCCATCGGTTCACCCGGTTTTTTGTTCACGTAGATGTAGAGGAAACGTGCCAGCGGGAAATCGCCGCTGATACAATTTTCTGGAGTCGGTTCAAACATTTTGTCTGCGGTTTTGCCAAGAGGCAAAGCGCGCACTTCGGAGGTCATGTATCCGATGCCGGAATAACCGACGCCGGCAAGGTCGGAACCAACGCCCTGCACGACAGCGGATGAACCGGGTTGTTCTTTTACGGAAGCTTTGAAGTCACCCTTTTGGAGGGCCACATCTTTGAAGAATCCGTAGGTGCCGGAAGCACTGTTACGGCCATAAACCGACATGGCTTTATCGGCCCAATCACCGGTCATGCCGACTTGACCCCATTTTGTGATATCCTGGGAGCCGCTTTTCAAGGAACTGGAGAAAATCCCGTCGACCTGCTCCATCGTCAGACCTTTGATTGGGTTATCTTTGTTCACATAGACGGCGAGGGCGTCGATGGCGACTTTGATTTCGGTTGGTTTATAACCGTATTTTTTCTCGAAGGCATCGATTTCGGAGGACTTCATCGGACGGCTCATAGGCCCGACCTGGGCGGTCCCTTCGATGAGGGCGGGAGGTGCCGTGGAAGATCCTTTGCCTTCAATCTGAATGTTGACGTTGGGATAGACGGCTTTGAAGCCTTCAGCCCAGAGGGTCATCAAGTTGTTCAGCGTGTCGGACCCGATGGAATTCAGGTTTCCGGTCACCCCGGAAGTGGATTCATAATTTTTCAGGGCGGGGTCGAGCGCAACCTGCGCGAAGGCCGAAGTGGCCCCCACACCAGCGATGCCGATGGCGGCGACGAATTTTGTGAGTCTGTGATTTTTCATGTGGTAGTTATTCTAATGAGGATGACGCCGGAGGGTTTGACGGGCGGCCAGTGGCGACCAGGTGTCATTCTCCGACGGCGCGCTAACGAATGCCGGAGGGAAGTCGGGGGGTCAAAAGGCGAAGCGTTACGATTTCGACACAATTGAGCGGCTCGACCTCCGTTTTCTCGCACGGTTTCGCTTTCTTTTCCCACGACGCTTCGGGCAACTATTTGGCGTGCAACGCATCATGGTAATTGTGGGTGGTCTCCTCCTTCTGGTGCTCCCGGCATTGATTCCGTTGCCCGGCCTCTCCGCAGCGGGATCGGTGACCCTTGGGATTTTTCTTATGGCGGCCCTGTTTTGGATTCGGGAGCCGGTGCCGATTTATGCGACCTCGCTGCTGGTGATCCTGAGCCAATGCCTGTTGTTATCGAAAGACGCGCCATTGGTCTTGCTGGCGGGGTTTCCTTACGCAGCCGGAGAGGCTCCCTCGGCGGCTTCGTTCACGGGGACGCTTGCGAATCCGACCATTATTCTCTTTCTCGGCGGGTTCATGCTGGCGGCGGGGGCGGTGCAGTTTTCCGCCGAGAAAAACTTGGTGCGGATTCTTTTAGGCCCGTTTGGAAATCGACCGGCCGGGGTGCTGCTCGGGGTCTTGTTGGCGACCGCGCTGCTTTCCGCCTTCATGAGCAACACGGCAACGACCGCGATGATGATTGCCATGGTCGCCCCGTTGCTAGTGGTGCTCCGGCCTGGGGATCCGTTGCGAACGAGCCTCGCCCTGGCCATTCCGCTTGGGGCGAATCTGGGGGGGATTGCGACCCCGATTGGGACGCCCTCAAACGCGATCGCCGTGGCGGCGTTGGCGGAGGTGGGGCAGCCTATTTCATTCGCGCTTTGGATGGCGCTGGGCATTCCGATTGTGCTGATCGCGCTGGCAGCGGGCTGGCTGTTGCTCCTCCGGCTCTTCCCTCCTCAGGCGACCGAGGTGCCGCTTTCGTTAGAAGGCCGGTTTGATCGGTCGCCGAAGGCCATCGCTTTTTACGTGATCGCTGGCGTCACGGTGGCGGCGTGGGCATCGGAATCGATGCACGGCATTCCGAGCGGCACGGTGGCGTTTCTGCCGATTGCCCTGTTGCCTTGCTTTGGTATTCTTGGAAAAGAACAAATTCGGGGCTTGTCCTGGGAGGTGCTCTGGCTGGTGGCGGGCGGGCTTTCGATCGGCAATTCGCTCCGGGACTCGGGGTTAGCGGAATGGGTGATCGCCTCCATCCCCTGGACGGCCTTGCCCCCGGCCGGGATTTCGCTCCTCTTTCTTGTCATGGGCGTGCTCCTTTCGACGTTTCTCTCGAACACCGTCACTGCCGCCATCTTGGTGCCGGTCGCCATTAGCTTGGGGAGTGTGGACGCGTTGGGTCCGGCCGGATTTGTCCCATTGGCTGTGGCGGTCGCCGTGGCCACCAGCTTTGGGATGTCCCTGCCGATCTCCACGCCACCGAACGCCATTGCCATCAGCACCGGGGTCGTGAAAACGCCCGACATGATCCGGCTGGGAATCATCATGGGCGCGGTGGGGATTCCATTGATCCTGCTTGCCGCCTTGTTTCTCTGGCCGATGATGATGCCATGAGCGAACCCCACCCGATGCAACTGGCCATTTTGTGTTTGGACGACGAACCGGCCGTCCTGGAAGCCATGCTCCGAGACCTGACCCCTTTCGAGGCGGTCTTCCGATTGGAGGCGGCCTCGGGGGCGGAAGAGGCGAGGGAGTTGGTGGCCCGTCTGCACGCGCGCGGAGGGCGGCTGGCTCTGGCGTTGTGCGACCACCTCTTGCAGGGGAGCACGGG
>CAZSPO010000017.1:0-18233 GCA_964608775.1 uncultured Chthoniobacterales bacterium
GTGCATTTCGCCACTAGGAGTTACGCAGTCGGCCAGCAGGCAGCAAGGGGGAATTTGTGAAAAATTTCACAAGCCTCCTTTCCAGCCCCCTTTGCGAGGCCTTCGAATCGGTCACAGCGCCGGAGAACGGACCAAGGTTTTTACCAAGAAAATTTCGCAGGCTCCAGGACCGGTATCGGTCCGCGAGCGGCTCGACCGCCAACTTCGTTCCTTCCCTTCGATATCGACCAGCCAGCCTTCCAAATAAAGGGAATCCCCCCGGCGGACCTCTCGGAGGGTGGTTCGGACGGTCTCATCACCGGGGACCACATGGACATTCGCGGTCTCGGTTTCAATGAGGGGTCGGGTGAGGGTTTCGAGGGTTTCCTGATCCGCTTTCCAAAAGTAAAACCGGTTACGCTGGCTGATAGAGAGCCGTTCGAGTTTTTCCGGATCGGCCATTTCTCCCCAGGCCAGGGCGAGGTCGGTCGGCATGACCGCCGCCCCCTCCCCCCGGGGATAATGTTTGACGCTCATGACCAAAGCTTGGAGTTCGTATGGCTCGACTTTGCGGATCGTGTAAGCAGGATTCTCCAGCGGCAGTGGGGGGGGCCAAATCAGGGGGGAAAGCTGCTGCCACCCGGCAAATAGCGCGGCCCCTACCACGAGAAGGGTGAGAATGGTTCGCATATCGTGAGTCGCGCACGACGCCGCACGCGGGGGTTGCCTCTTCTTTAGTGTCGGCGATCGGTGTTTGTCGGCAAAAATCGCACGTTCCCGCTCAGGCTCACGGGTAAGCGAAGCCGGGCAAGGAGCAGATTTTCATCACGGCCCCCCGTCCAATTGCCTCAAATTTCCCCGATCATGCGACGCCCCTTTTTGTTTGATGCCTCCCCATTTCCCACCGGTTCAACGCGGTCAGCATAGGAAGCGCGTGCGGTTCGTTTACCTCCAGCTATTCGAGCTTATATCTCAGAAGGTCAATTCCCGGTCTCGCAGGAGTTCGATAATGCTTCCTCAACGATGCTTCGTCAACGATGCTTCCTCAACGATTATTCCTCAACGATTATTCCTCAACGACTTGGCCGCGATACATGCGAACGCGCCGGGCCGGACCGGCAGCAGGCGCGGGGCTGGGCGTGGCCGGGATGGGGCGGGCTTGGAGAAGAGCTTCCGGGGTAAGATTGCGCATTTCTGTCGAAAGTCGGCGCTGAGCAAGATTGACCGCCATCTTCAGCGCCGGCGTGTTCACATCGCCCCGCGTGAGCACGCACAGGGAGCCTTTCACCAATCTGCGGATGTAAAGGAGATGATCCGCGAAACGAAGAACGCAGGTTTCAAAATCGACCGCCGCACTTTGGAAGGTTTCGGCCAGACGGGCGATGCGAGGGGTGGCTTCGCAGACCAGGTCGTCGGTGAAAATGGCAGGCATTTCACGAGCGAGCAGGTTGCCGGATTCTCCGACGACAAAACTGCCTTCGATCCCTTGCACGTCGCGGAGGGCTTTGAGGGTGTTGATCACGGCTTCGTTCATGAGGTGGGCGGATCGGATCGGGGTGGGAGGATGATCAGGGGCGTTTGATCCCGAGGATTTCCCGCATCCGCAGGGTTGGCACGGTGGTGGGGGCGCGAGCGGCTTCGATCATGCCATTGTCGGTGTGGTGGACCAGCACCCGCCACTCTTTGCTCTCCGACTCGAGGCCGGTAAAGCCGTCGAGGCCGAGCGCCTCGCCGATCAACTGGCCGAGCTGACAGGCGTAAGCCGCGAGAGCCTCCAGTTCTTCGGCTCCGGCTCCTTCAGCTTGAATGGTCTCGCCTGTCGGGCTAAGACGAACAATGGAATCCAGGTCGGTAGTCATGGGTGATTCTTCCGGGGAGGAGTCGCTGGTGGGGGGATCGGAATCACGGGGCGAATGACCGACCGCGCGATTTGGAAAGGCGACGAGATTGGTGAGATTCTCCGGTTTTTCATCGCGAAACTGGGCGGCCCGCATGACGAGGCTCTGCCAGGTAGAGCCAATGGTGTCCCGTTCAGGCCAGGGAGCATCAACCACTTCGAAGGAACCTTCCTCCCAGCCGAGGATGCTCATGACGGCCGACTCCCCCTCAGAACGACGGGTGCGAGCGTGGACGATTTGGCCCCCGCTGAAGTAAAGGAACCCGATATCATCGACTGTCGTGATTCGCACCACCCGCCGGGTGAATGCCAAACATTCCATCTGCACCAAATCCCAAAGGCTTGCCCCGCGCAAACTGGCTTGAAAACCGGGGGAATTGCCCTCGGGAGCTGGTGAATTTTGATCAGGAAGACTCATGGATGGTTGGGTTTGAGCAAAATGCATGACAGGCGAACGGCACAAATCGCCTCAAGCGATTAAGCACGGGGCATGCCAAAGCGTTCAGTCCGAATGGATTTCCTCGCCCGGCCCCATCAAGAGCGAGTGCCCCGCTGCGTGATCCCGGCCAATCAGTCGGAGAGCGGGGTGGTTTCCAGTTTAGCCACCCACGCTTTTTCCTGCTCGAGTAGGTTTTCCCACCGCTTTTCGTGACGAGGGTCATAGCGCTGATCCTGTAAAGCGTGCATCTCGCCGCGCAATTGCCAGAGAAGCTCAAGGTGGGGCCAAGCGGCTTCATAGACCTCACGCAACGCCCGCAGAGTTCCGACCTCTCGCTCCCATAATGAGCCGAATGAGTCGAGAAATTCCAGGGCGTAACCCGGTTCCGCCCGGTCGTTGGCATGGAAGATCTCTTGGGACGGCTCGGGAAGATCGAGGAGCAATGGGGCCAGATGGAGATTGCGCCCCATGCCGACCCGATAACGATCGGCTGCCTCCGCCTCCCGGTCGACCATCGACAGCGCCAATCCCCAGCCAAATGAGAAGCCGGCTTCGGAAAAATCGTCTGGATAAGCCCGGGCGTAATGATCGAAGAAAGCCATTGCCGGTTCGACTTGGTCGGCGAGTAAATGCAAGAGGGGGAAATGGAACCGGACCCCCTGGTGATCAGCGGGATTGACCTGGAGCAACCAATCGGCTTGTTCGACAGCCCCGGCAAAGTCGCCCTGATGCCAGCTAATCATCATCATCCCATGGCAGGCACGAAGGGCGGCTCGCATGACGGGATGATCCCAATTGAGTTGGTTCAGGTGCTTCCAAGCTCGGTGAGTATCCGCGACCACAGCTTCGTAGCGGGGGAGCGCCTGGGCGACATCCCCGTTTTCGAGGGCAAGGTCGGCGAGGGCCAGATGGGCGTCGAAATTGCGTTCGTCGCATTCGATCGCCTTCTCCAAGAGGAGCTGTTGCTTTTCCGGGGCAATCATTTTGCGGGCGGCCCGGACTAAACTCTCGGCTACGGCAGCCGAACCTCCCGCTGCACGGGAACCAACGCGGGCAGCCTGGGCCAAACGTTCGGCTAGATCCGCCTTCACCTGTTCGACCTGTTCAAACAACGGGGCAGTCTCCCGGTTTCCCCGCGATTTCAGTTGTATCGTGCAGCGACAGCTCTCAGCAAACGCCTCCCACACCCGCCGATCCCATCCTCCCTCCCGGGCGACGATCAATTCGTCCGGCGTGCTCCGCTCATCCATGAGGCGACCGAGAAATCGCTCGCATCGACGCTGGTCCAGCTCCCGCTGGAGATCGGTCCCGAGCACCTCCCAACTCCCTTCCGCCACCACAACCACGCAGGTGGGCAAGCAAAATTCGCCCACGGAAGGCACCACCACCGGGTCGGTGAAGTCGAACCAGTCGAGAACCCAACGATTGCGGGCACGTTTCAGAGGGCGGATCATGAGGGAACTTACGACAATTCCCAATCCACGGCCACCTCACGGCGCTGGCCATAGCGGTCGTCATAATAAAGCACCCCGTGTTGCGCCCCATATTCGTGAATCAGCCGGGTGACCTTCACATCGAAGCAGCAATATTCAGCAATCTCCATGAGGCGCCCTTCGCGCCACCAAAGAATCGCTTCGAGCCCCTCCGCCGTTTTCCCCACCCCCAACGTGGCTTGCGCCAGCGCGTCGAGCTTGAGCCGATGCCCGATCCGCTTCTCAATATCAACCATCAGATCCAAGGTCGGGACGTTGGTGGCCAAATCCAAAATCGTGTAACGCAACAACACTTCGTAATCAAAGTTGATGACGTTAAACCCCACCACGCAATCGGCCTTGACCAGCCGCTCAATCAGGTCGTCCACCCGCTTTTCGCTGAAAATTTCGTATTCCCCTGTGGCGCTGCTGTAAGTGACACCCAGGGACATCCCCATATCCCGCTTTTTATCCCAGCCACCGACGTCGTTGGCTGTGCGCTGAGTTTCCAAATCGAAATAAACAAAATTAACCGGCATGCAGCCTATCTGTCGCCGGGAACGGGATGGGCGCAATCCCAAACCCCGCATTCTCCCCGTGAGGCTCACTGAAAGATGCTCCCATTATAGCCCGAGACAATTTCGGGAAAGCCGCGTTCAAAAAAAATTGCATTTTTTTCTTGCCGCACCGGAAGCCCTTGCTAAAGAGCTTCCGTTGAGGCGGGAAACCATCGTGGAAACTCACAGACCTTGGGGGGCCTGGCGAGCAGAAACGAATCACCCGCCCTCACAAGCAGAAAAAACCCAAGGACAAAAAACCCAAGGACAACGTCCAAGGAATAACCAAGGAGAAAAAAACCAACCATGATGAAACCTGCCTTAACCAAATCATTCCTCGCCGGTATGATCGCGCTCGGAACTGCCGCTCATGCCGTCGCTGGCCCGATCGTGCAGAAAGAAGTGATCATCGAAGAGATCGAGCCCGAACAATGGTGGAGTGCCGAAATTTCTTTCGGCGCTGAATCGAAGTATATGTTCCGCGGCTTCGACCAATTCTTCACTGGCCCAGCCGGAATCGGCGGCGGTCCTGGCACCGGATTCAATGTGCTGCCTTTCCCGGCCGCCATCGTCCGCAACAGCAGCCCGTTGATCTACACCGACCTCAGCTTCAGCGCCTATGGCCTGACCGCTGGGATGTGGTATGGCGATAATACCGCCTCGACTGGATTCAATGAACTCGACGCATATGTCGATTACACCTACTCGTGGGGACCAGTCGATCTGTCCGTCGGATACATCGGCTACTTCTTCCCCGACACCGTCGGAGCAGCGAGCCTACATGAAGTCTACCTCGGTTTCGCTTACACCGCGATTCCTTACGTGACGCCTTCCGTCACCTGGTATCAAGGCTTCGGTCTCAGCACCTATCAAGGGCGTTACCTCGAAGTGAAACTCGAAGGTGACATCCCCGTGTATGATGGCTTCGTCGATGTGAGCCTCGCGCCCTACGCGCTGATCAGCTACGCAGACTATGTCGTCCGCGGCCGCAGTAACTGGAACCACTACCAACTCGGCATGTATGTGAATGTCGGTCTGAACGAATACATCACGGTTTATGGCGGCGTGAATTACAGCGGCCCCCTCGACCTGGTGACGAGCACCACTGGCTTCGCCGGTGCAGCCGGTTTCCACCCCAACAGTGATTTCTGGGGCGGTGGCGGCATCACCTTCTCGTTCTAATCGAAGATCGAGTTTTATAGAAAAGGCCCTTCCGCTTGCGGGAGGGCCTTTTTTTTATCTTTTTGATTGAGCCTCACCCCACTTTCGCCCAATGAACCGTCATGCTGATCGATTACCTGCCCATTCTCCTGCAGATTCTCGTTTCCATTTTTTTCGCCGCCTCGGCCCTGATCGTGAGCGTCATACTCGGCAAAGTGGGGAAACGAAGCGCCACCAAAGATTCGGCTTACGAATGCGGTATGCTTCCCGAGGGGAATGCGCAGCCTCGGTTCAGTGTTAAATTCTACTTGGTCGCCCTGCTTTTCGTGCTGTTCGATATTGAGATCGTCTTTATGTATCCGTGGGCAGTGGTTTATCGCCGCATGCTGGAAGCCAACGCTGCCCTTCCTTTCCCAGATAACACGATGATCCTCTGGAGCATGCTCAGCTTCCTCGCAATCCTAACCGTCGGTTATATCTACGCCTTGCGTAAAGGGGTGTTCGACTGGAAACACAACTGAGTCGGCTCTACGCAGAACTTTGCGATGAGATAGCGTGTCCGCTCTGCGCGTCACAATCAATCAAGCGCACGCTTTTGTGCAGGGCGCGAAATTCAGGCAATGACGTATCCGTCGTGATACGTAACCGCCTGAGCGAAAAAGCGCTGCGCAAAAAGCTCAAGCAAACAGGACTGGTGCTATGAAACATTCGAGTCTCGTGGCATGACGATGACGGAAGGGGGGGGCGGCGGGCCGAACTGGCTTCCCCCCCCACTCCCAGCGTGCGCCGAGCGCCCGCTCCACCTTCGGCCGCAGCGCGGCGGTAGGGCTCCCTCGCCGAGGGGGCCTTGGGGGGGATCGTGCGCCGACTCCCGACCGCTCGGCGAGCGGGGCGCGACCTGGGAAGTCGGCGCTCCCCTATCCAGATTGCAATAATAAGAAATGCACCCAACCTTAGTGGAACTGTGCATTTTGCCTTCTGATCGGATGGCTAGCTGTGAGCACTCAAAAGTAAGGTCTGAGATTAATAGCGGGGGATGGTTTCGTCGATCTCGCATGACCAGCGATCGATTCCACCCGCCAACGACCGCGCCTGGTGAAAGCCCAGTGACCGCAAATACTCGGTCGCGCGGGCTGATCGCATGCCGTGGTGGCAATAGACCACCAGAGGGATCGATTGATCTTCTCCCAGCTGTCCAACCATCTCGGGGAACTGCGACATGGGGAGCAACTCCGCCCGTTCCAGTCGGCAAATGGAAAATTCCTCCGACTCCCGACAATCGATGAGTCGAAGCCGCCCGGCCTCCACCAGATGCAAAGCGGCGGCTAACTCGCTCGGCTCAATCTCGAAAGGGGGCGGTGAATAAAGCGACATAGGGGGAGCGGGTCAATTGATGATCTGAACCGGAGTATTGATTTCCGTGTATTCAAAGAATTTTTCCGCCATGAACTTCGGCATCCGAATACAGCCAGCCGAAGCGGGATACCCAGGAAGATAACCCGCGTGCATCCCGATTCCGCCGTTGGTCAGTCTCAAAAAATAGGGCATCGGCGAGCCGACAAAACGGGTGCCGGGGGGGGCGGTATGTTTACGAACGCTGACACCGGCTTGCACGACATTCCCCTCTGCATCGACAAAGTTGCCCCAGAGATTGGAGACGTGATCTTTGCTTTTGCCGATCACACGATAGCTGCCAGCCGGGGTGAGTTGCCCCTCCCGACCGGTGGAGATTCGCGCCCGCCCGACCAGCGTGCTGCCCCGGTAGTAGTAGGCCTTTTGTTCCCGCAAATTAATCACGATACGTGGCGGGCCAGTCACGCCGGAGGCGTCCCAATAAGAGTCAGGGTCATAACCATCAGACGAATTCCCAGCCGTTTGAGAGGAGCCTGCCCGTCCGCCGAGGTATGAATCAGCAGTGGGGGCTTGGTTTGTACTACAAGCCGTCAACAAGACCGCAACAAGTGAGGCATAGAAAGAAATGGGCGGCTTCATGGCAATCGCAGAGGCCCAATAAGATGCGAAACGCCACTTAGTCAAGGGCCGCTATCGGGTGAATCTCCGTTTTGCCCCGCTAACCCGGCTAAATTCCCCCCTTGAAAGTTTCGAGCGATTACCAGGTGTATTTAACGGCATACTGGACAGTGGCCGTGGCGTCGGGCTCGACCTCAACAGCGAAGAGAATGGTCTGGGCATCGGCCTTGGTAAATGGCATCGAAGACTCCTGGATTTCCCATTGGCTCCAGCGGAAGAGCGGCTCGATCACCTCGACCGTGACGGTGGTTTCTTTGCGATTGCGGATTTCAATTTCCCACCGTTCGACGATGGTTTTCCGCCCGGTATCGATGCGAAAATCGGTCTGACGCCGTTCGCCGACCACATCGAAAGCGTCGCCCACGGTCAGGGCAAGGGTCTCGTTTCGAGGGGTATGATTGATGCGGTCTTCACCGATGAATTCAAGGGCGTCATCGGCTTCGTCCCGTTTCGAAAGACGGACCAAACCGGCTGGGAGCGGTTTGCCGAGGCCGTTGGCTTCGGTGTTATCGAATTCGAGGACGATGGTGACATTCTCAGTTTGCCCCAGGCCGGGCACTTCGGGGCGTTGATTGAGCCCCCCGTAAAAGCGGAGGTTTGGAGAAACGAAGCGGTAGTGTTTTGTCGCGGCAACAGATTCGGCGGTGAGCAACTCGATCTGTTTGACCTGATTATCGGCCAGGGTGGAAGGGCGTTGGAGGGTGTAGAGGTGGTATTCGAAGAACGCCTTTTCCTCGAAAGCATCGGCGGAGGCGCTCATCGACATGACGCGCGCCTGTGCGGTCGGCATTTCCTGACGGGGCGGCTCTTTTTGCACATCGCCAGCCATCAGCTTGATGGTGGCATCCGGGAAGGTCGCTCCCGCCTGATTGGTAATGGTCACCCACCCGCTAATGGCCAGCCGGGTGTCGCCTTCAGAGAGGATGGCGTTGTAGGTTGCCTCCCAACTGAGTCCCTCGGTGTGGTAAGCGACTTCTATCTGTTGCTCGCCTGCTGTGGGAGAATCGACGAGCCAAACCAAGGTCGGACGGGTCAGCAACCCCTCGGGAAGGCGAGTGAACTGGATGTCTTTCACGTTGTCGGGTCGACTCACCATAGTCAGCCCTTCGACCCCGCTGTCGCCCCCTTGCAAAATGATCTGTTGCGGATCGAAGGCGAGGAGTTTGCCAGAATAGCGGGAGCCGTCCTGGGTCAGAACGGCGACCGGTTGATCGATAAATTTCTGGAGTAGCTTGTCGGCATTGACGAGGTCGAACTCAAAATTCTGTTCAAGCACCCGGGTAGCCGGTTCGGAGAGGGAACGGAAGACCACCGAAGTCGCATCAATCCGGGCGGCGACATCGGGGAACCGAACGGCTTGTTGACCAGCTTGAAGGGGGAAAGATCGGGTTTCACGCACGACAGCAAAATCATTGTTGTAAACGGTCAGGGCGACCTGGGCGGAAACGGGGGTCAGGCTGGAGGTGGCCATGAGGGCGAGGAGGAGAGGGGAACGCATGGTGTGGGGGGTTAGACTTCTTCTGGGGGGATGGTCTCGACTTTCAGAAGGTTGGTATTGCCGGCCACGCCGTAAGGGGTGCCGGCCGTGATGGTAATCAGATCGCCGGGCTGCGCCCCGGTCCGGGCGCGGGCGTGCGCATAAGCCATGTGAACCATGTGCGCCGTGCCGAGCACCTCGTCCACGGCGACCGGTTCCACCCCCCAACTGAGCACCAGACGCCGGCGGGTGGCGGGGTTCGAAGAGAGTGCCAAAATGGGGACGGGCGGGCGATGGACGGCCACCAACCGGGGGGTGGAGCCGGACGTGGTGTAGGCAATGATCGCCTTTACCTTCAACCGTCGGGCAACCACGTTGGTCGCGTAGGCCATGGTGTCTTCCGTTTTTTCAGAATCCGGCAGGGGCGGCAAGCCGGGAAGCTCGCCCGTGAGCCACGCCAACTCGGCCCGCCGAGCGATATGGGCCATCGTTTCAACCGTGAGCGCGGGAAATTGACCAATGGCCGATTCCCCGGAGAGCATGACCGCATCGGTGCCGTCGAGAATGGCGTTGGCGACATCGGCCGCCTCCGCCCGAGTCGGTTTGTGATTGGTGGTCATCGACTCCAACATCTGAGTCGCGGTGATCACCGGCTTAGCCAAACGACGGCAGGCAGCGATAATTTTTTTCTGCGCAATCGGGACATCTTGCAGGCTCATTTCCAAGGCAAGATCTCCGCGGGCAACCATGATGCCGTAGGATTGGGCTACGATGGCGTCGATGTCATCCAAGGCCCCTTTTTTCTCAATCTTGGCGATCACCGGGATGGCGGCGGCCTTAGATCGGAGAAAATCCCGGAGCCCCGCGATGTCCGCTGCGGTTTGGACAAATGAGAGGGCAAGAAAATCAAAGGCATGCCGGATGGCAAAGGTTACATCTTCCTTGTCTTTGTCGGTCAGAGAGGGAAGTGAAACCCGGCGTCCGGGAAGGTTAATCCCGCGGCGACTGGTCAGTTTACCGCCCCGGACCACCCGGCAATCGAAAGATTGATCGGCATGTTTAGCCGTGACCCGAAGCTCCAAGTTGCCATCGTCCAAAAGCAGAACCGAGCCGACCTCCACATCATCGGCCAGTGCAGGCAGGGAGCTGGAAATTCGCTCCGGGGTGCCATTGACCGGTTCGGGGGTGATTTGGACCGTCGCGCCGCGGGTCAGGTCGATGGCTCCATTTTCCATCTCGCCGACGCGCACGCGCGGACCGCGGAGATCGCCCAGGATGGCGACGGGAATTTCGAGTTTGTCGCTGATTCTTCGGATGCGTTTGACCCACTCGCTCAGCTCCTCGTGGTTGCCGTGGGAGAAGTTGATGCGGGCGACGTCGAGTCCAGCGAGGATCATCGCTTCCAAAACATCTTCGGAACAACTAGCGGGTCCGATCGTGGCGACGATCTTGGTGCGTTTACAGAAGCGGATTGCCTGAGCTTCAGTCATAAAAGATTCCCTGTTGATCGGCGAACGCGCCGACAAACCTCTCCTTACGGCATGGCTTGCGGAGGCGGCAAGCGGCAAATGCCGTGTGGCGCAGCCCGACAGGCTGCTATGGGCGAGGCCGGGCTTTCTCCGAATCAAAGCCATTCATGCCGTGAGGATAAAGCCCAGGGCAGCAACCATACGCTTCCCAGAATGCTTTGCTGAAATGGCTAAGGGAGTTGTAACCCACCTCGAACGCGGCTTCGGTGACGTTGTGGGTGCCGGCGCGGAGCAGTTCGGCGGCCCGCTCCAGTCGGCGCTGGCGGAGATACTGCGGCATGGTCATCCCGGCTTCCGCCGAAAAAATCCGGGAGAGATACCCTGGGCTGCACCCGATGCGGCGGGCGATCTCGTCGACTCTTGGCGGGTTGACCAGATCTTCGTCGAGCACCGCCCGCGCCTTTTCCATTCGCTCCCGCGCCACCCGTTTTTGCCGGGAGCAAAACAACTCTCCCTCCGGCTCCTCCGGCGCAAAGAAATAGAGAGCCGCCAGATCGAGGACTCGGGCGCGAAACCAACAATCCTGCGCGGCTTGCAGGACCGGGGGATGCGCCCATTCTTCCATCGCCCGATAAAAGGCAGCGGGCATGGCCTCGAGCCGGGCAGGGCCAGCCGATTCAGGGTGGCCATCCAAGAACGCCCGCACCCACGGTTGCAACCTCGGCTCCTTGCCCAGTTGGTCGAGCAGGTATTTACGGGTGATTTCCACGGTGAGAAAGGCATGACCTTCTCCCGCTTCCCGCGTGGCCTCCAACCCGTCGTTACCCGGAAAATAGATCGCGACCATTTTCTCCCGAAGCAACGCCCGCCCCCGGCGGTTTTCCAACACCGCCCTCCCTTCCACATTCAGACAGACCTCCATGGTGTCAGGATGAAAGCTCTCATGCCACGCCAGCGGCTGCCGAAGGCGGAAGCGGTGGATTTCCACGCTACAACCCCGGTGCTCGATGCCGCCGTAAAGGGGACGCCATTCGCCACCCACCCGCCGCCAAATTTCGCCTTCTCGATGAATCACGCTGTATGCAAGGGACGCGGGAACGTCACCCCACACTCTTCAGGACGCAACCGATCGGCGCTGCCGATGAATTGCAAATCTTTGACGGCAAACCGTCACGAATGCGCGTTGGGCGGTCGGGAGAGAGGAGGCTCAGGCAAAAATCGCGTCGAATTCCGCCACCCGCCGCTCCCAGTCTCCTTCCAGCCGTTCGCCATATTCCGCCCGACCTGCTGTGTAACCGGGCCCGGCCAACTGAGGACGCGCTTGGCTGGAGGCCCAAGTCTGGTCGAGAAATCGCGACCCCACGAAGTGCAAGGCCAAACCGGCACGCGAAGCATCGGTCCGATTTTCGGTGGTGCAATGGGCCACGCCGTAATTGAAAAAAGCCACGCCCCCCGCCGAGATTTCCACGGGTACGACGGTTTCCTTTAATTCATCGACGTGGCAAGCGAGATGTTCGTCGCTTTTATCATCGCGCAAATGTTCGAAGGCTCGGGTATGACTCCCCGGCACCAGATGCAGGGTGCCATTGTCGCGATGGGCATCATGGACGGCGATCCACATGCCCACTCCCTGGTGGGCGTCGGGGCAACCGAAATAAGCATTATCTTGATGCCAGCTGGTGCCGGTGCCGTGGCGCCCCGGTTTGAGGAAAATTTGATCCAGTTGTAGGTGGAAATCGTCGCCAATCAACAGCGAGACCGCTTCGCGCACTTTGGCCGCATAAGGGAGGGATCGGAAGACCCGGCTGTGCGGACTGATGGGGCGCAGTTGCAGGTTGACTTTTTCTTCGCTGTGCGAGCCGTGCACACCGGTTTTCACCACGTTACGTAAAAGCCCAGCATCGCGGAGACGTTGCACCTCAGCCTGCATGAGGCGGACTTCATCGCGGTCGAAGAAGAGGGGGGCGATGGTGAAACCGTCGGTGTGATATTGGTCGATTTGGAGCTGGGTGAGAATCGAGGCCATGATTTATCCATCTATGACAGTTCCCGAGGGCCATTGCCAATGCCATTTTCATCAGGCGAATCCCTCGATGGGGGGAGCATCCCTTCATGGATCAAAGGCCGGGAGGGGTTCCTTTTTGAAATCGAGCTGCAGCCCATCGAAAGGCGCCTCGTTGGGCTCCACCATCTGCCCCCACCCCGGCAGGCTAGGTGAAGGTCCGGATGTTTCCATTTACCCGGTCTCCCCCTGACCGAGAAAATCGATTTATTTTTCGTCCTTCACCCGGGGATTCACGAGGAATGGCGGTTTGGTGCGGGACTTAGCCGGTTTTCCTTGTGAGGCCGGTTTGGTTTCGCAATGCTCCAAATCGGTTCTGGCTCTGTCATGATTGAAGTGTTCCATCACGCGGTCGCCTTGGTGAATTTACCCTTCACCCTGCTGCTATTATTCGTGCTCCTTTACTGGGTGGCGAGCCTCGTGGGGATGTTGGATCTAGAGTTTCTCTCCCCTGATTTCGATGGCGACGGCCCCGCGTTCGGCGGGTTGATGGGGGGGCTTCAGCGATTTCTCTATTTGGATGCGGTGCCCTTCATGGTGATGCTGAGCGTGTTGTCGGTGCTCGGCTGGATGCTCGCCCTGATCACAAACGGGCTGGTGAACCCCGCTTTTAACCCCTGGGTCGGTCTCGCCCTCATCCCCCCCGTGCTTCTCGTCGCAGCCTTGGGCACCCGCCTAGTCCTGACCCCGCTCCGCCCACTCTTCGCCCGCCTGCGTCAGGCGGATGAAAAGGAAACGCCGATCCTCGGTCGGGTCGGGGTGGTGATCACCAGTGAGGTCACCGACCGTTTCGGCATGGCCGAACTCGAAAACGAAGGAGCCCCCCTCCGCCTTCAAGTGCGGGTCCAAGGCCGCCCATTAAAGCGGGGTAGCCAGGTGCTCTTGGTCGCCTTGGATGCGAAGTCCGGTTCTTATTTCGTCCGTCCCTCTGACTCCACCTCCACCCTCCCCCTATCCTAATGCCACCCATCCCTGAAATCCTCATCATCGGCCTGATCATTCTCATCGCCGTCATTCTTCTCGGCCTCTTTATCCTGCTCGGCTTTTGGCGTCGGGTCGAACAAGGTCGCGCCATCGTTTGCAACGGCCCCGGCAGCACCCGGGTCAGTTTCCGCGGCATGGCGATCGTCCCGATCATTCATCAGGCCGAATACATGGATATTTCGGTCAAACGCCTCGAAATCGACCGGCACGGACCCGAAGGCCTGATTTGCAAAGACAACCTGCGGGCCGATATCCAGGTCGCCTTCTTTGTCCGGGTTAATCCCACCTCGCAAGATGTCCTCAAAGTCGCCCAGGCCGTCGGCTGCAAGCGGGCCGCCGATATCGAGGCGCTCCGCGAACTTTTCGACGCCAAATTCTCCGAGGCACTCAAAACCGTCGGACGCCAATTTGATTTCGTCGAACTCTACAACTCCCGCGAACAATTCCGGGATGAGATCTTAAAAATCATCGGCAACGATCTGAACGGTTATATCCTCGATGATTGCGCCATCGATTATCTGGAACAAACCCCGCTCGAATCGCTGAATCCCAACAACATCCTCGACTCCGAGGGGATCAAGAAAATCACCGACCTCACCGCCCAACAGCTCACCCTCGCGAATCAAATTAATCGCGAGAAAGAAAAAACTATCCGCCAACAAGACGTCGAAGCCGAAGAGGCCATCCTGGAACTCAACCGCCAACTCGCCGCCGCTACCGAAAAGCAAAAACGCGAAATTGCCGAATTCACGGCCCGCGAAGATGCCGACGCCGCCCGCGCCCAGCACGAAGCCCGACTCCGCTCCGAACAAGCCCGTATCGCCACCGACGAAGAAGTCGCCATCGCCGAGGAAAACCGACTCCGCCAAATCGTGGTCGCCCAGAAAAACAAAGAGCGCACGGAAGCCGTCGAAACCGAGCGCGTGGAAAAAGACCGGATGCTGGAAGCGACCGAACGCGTCCGAATTGTCACCCTGGCAGAAATTGAAAAAGAGCGGGCGGTCGAGACCGAACAACGCAAAATCCAGGACGTCATCCGGGAACGGGTGATGGTCGAACGTGCCGTCGTTGAGGAACGCGAAAAGATCAAAGACACCGAAGCCGAAGCCGCTGCCGAACGGGAAAAATCCGTCGCCCTCATCCACGCCGAACGCGAGGCTCAGGAACGGCTCACCCGTGATGTAAAAGCGGCAGAAGCCTCCCGCCAATCCGCCGAACTCAAAGCCGCTGAGGAAATGATGACGGCAGTCAAAGCCGCCGAAGCTCGCAAAGCCGCGAGTCAACTCGGGGCGGAAGAAAAAATTCTTGTCGCTGAAGCCACCCAGGCTGCTGCCGAAAAAGAAGCGGCCGCCAAAACGATGCTGGCGGAAGCCACTGCCGCCGAAGCCGCCGCCCCCGGCCTTGGCGAGGTCAAAGTGATGGAAGCCCGTGCGAGCGCCACCGAAAAGGAAGGGACCGCCGAAGCCCGGGTCATGACCGAAAAACTCGCAGCCGAAGCCCGCGGCATTACCCAAAAGGCGGAAGCCATGAAGCTGCTCGACGGGGTAGGCCGCGAACACGAGGAATTCAAACTCCAGCTCGGCAAGGAAAAGGAAATCGAACTGGCCCGCATCGAAATCCAACGGCACGTCGCCCAAAGCCAAGCAGAAGTCCTCGGCGAAGCTCTCAAGTCGGCCAAAATCGACATCGTGGGAGGCGAAACCAGCTTCTTCGACAAGGTCGTGGGAGCCATTTCCGCTGGCAAATCAGTCGACCGCCTCGTGGAAAACAGCAGCACGCTTGGCGATGTGAAAGCCACCTTCTTCAACCGCGACCCGGAATATTTCCGCGCCCAGGTGAAAAATTGGATGAGCCAGTTTGGGGTGACGACCGAAGACGTCAAACATCTCACCGTCGCCGCTGCCATTCAGCGGATGCTGGAATTGACGGACCACGAAGAGGACAAAAACGCCCTCCAACGCCTCCAACGCTTGGCCGAATCAATCGGGGTGGAGTCAAAGAAAATCTCCCACCTGCTACACGGCTAACGGCGATGTCGGGCGTTTGGACATTCGCAAGAGCACCGAAGGCAAAATCTTTCAAAACCGGGAGCAACGCCATCGGTTGCTTGGCGGGCGAGGATTTCCGCGCGTTTGAAATCCTCAACCTCGGGCGATACGAGCGGCAGCATTTCGTGGGGGTGAATCCGAATTTGCGCGAGGAAGAGCCGGCGCAGCAGTTGGCCGCGAAGGAGGCGGCGTTTCTCGAACTCATCCTGCGCGCCTACCGGGCGGAGAAGGTCGAGCCGTTCGCCCATTTCCACGGCAAGCGGGCCGGTGAACCTGCCGGTGACGCGCTTGTTTGTGGAAGAGATCATCCTGGAATGCCGCAAGAAGCAACTGACCAAGGTGGATATCCTCGGCTTCGAGTTTGAGATGGGCTTGTTCCCCAACGTGCTGGACGAAGCGCGCGCCAAGGGCATCGACATCGCGCCGAAATACATCCCGTCGGAGGTTTTCGACAAACGGGCGGTGGAGAGGAACCAGGTGGTCTTCCACGATGTCAGCTTCATCGAGGTGAAGCCGCATGTGAGCAAGCGCAAGGGCGGGAAGAACAGCCAGCCCTCCACCGTGGCGGTGGAGCTGACGGATTTCTCGGTCTTTTACTCGCAGGACAGCATCGCCCAAGCCGAGGAATCGCTCAGCAGAACGGCAAAGGCGGGCAGCAAGATCGTGGTGGAAAAGGGCCAGATCGTGAAATTGGTGAAGGACAAGAATGGAGTCTTCAAACGCGAGCCACTCACCGAGAACTGGACGGACTGGATCGACTACTGGAGCGTGGATTTCGACTTCGAGAGCAAGCGCGAAATCGTGCGGGTGCAGGACGCGGAGAGCGGCGAAGTCCTGGAGCGCTGGACGGGCGACTACATTTTCGAGAACGAGTGGCAGAGCTTCCGCACCAAGAAAGACCGCTCGCTGGAGCTGACCAGCGTGGCGCACGAGGTGCCGCCCGGCCGCCGCAAGATCGCGGTGAAGGTGGTGGACATCTTCGGCAACGACACGATGACGATTGTGGAGGTGAATGTATGAAACATGGCCCCGAAAAACTGGGTGGGGAAATCCTCCTGTACCACACCGCAGACGGCGAGGTGCGGGTGGAGTGCGTCTTCCGCGAGGAGACCTTCTGGCTCACGCAAAAGTCCATTGCCGAGCTGTTTCACGTGCAGGTGCCGGCGATCAGCAAGCACCTCAAGAACATCTACGAGACGGGAGAACTTGAGGAGCAGGCAACGATTTCCAAAATGGAAACAGTTCGCCCGGAAGGGGGGCGGAAAGTCCGCCGGGAGGTCGATTTTTACAATCTGGACGCCATCATTGCCGTCGGCTACCGCGTCAACAGCTATCAGGCGACGCAGTTCCGCATCTGGGCGACCAAGACCCTGAAAGAATTTATCACCAAAGGGTTTTTGCTGGATGATGAGCGGTTGAAACAGGGCGGGCGAGCTTTCGGGAATGACTACTTTGAGGAATTACTGGAACGCATCCGGGAAATCCGCGCCAGCGAACGCCGCTTTTACCAGAAGATCACCGATATCTACGCGCTGGCTGCCGACTACGATAAAGACGCGCCGCTCACCCGAGATTTCTTTGCCTCCGTGCAAAATAAATTGCACTGGGCGATCACCGGGAAAACAGCGGCAGAGACGATTTACGATTCGGCGGACGCGCAACTCCCCCACATGGGGCTTGCGACATGGAAACAGGCTCCAGACGGCAAGGTGCTGAAGTCCGATGTGAACGTGGCCAAGAACTATCTCAACGAAGCGCACATCAAGGAGCTGAACCGGATGGTATCCGCCTACCTCGACCTCGCGGAAAACAACGCCCAGCGCGGCATTCTCATGAAGATGACGGATTGGGCCGGATTTCTGGATCAGTTTCTGGAGCTGTCCCGCTACCCGATTCTCAAGGACAAGGGACGGGTGAGCGCATGGGAGGCCAAGCTCAAGGCGGAGCAGGAATACGAGGCATTCCGCACACGGCAGGATCGGGATTATCTCTCCGATTTCGACCGCGAGATCAAGCGACTGGAGGGAGGGAAACCAAAATGAATCCGCAGATTACGCCGCTGGATGCAGATTCCAAACGGGTCGCAATCGACCAATTTGGATCATTACGGCGATTTCGCCATAAATAGAAAATTTCACACATAAGCAAAACCAACCGCGAAATTGCCGTCTTGCAGACCGCCGTGAAAATCATCCGCATGGAAAATGCGGACTTCATTTCTCTTACGGACATAGCACGACACCGCGACGCCGAACGGGGTGACTACATCATCCAGAACTGGATGCGGAACCGGAACACCATCGAATTCATTGGGATATGGGAACGCCTGAACAACCCGGATTTTAATTCCATCGAATTCGATGGAATTAGAAATCAGGCTGGCCTCAACAGTTTCTCCCTGACTCCGAAACGCTGGATCGCTCAAACCGGTGCTGTAGGCATTGTGGCGAAAACGGGTCGTTACGGCGGCACCTTCGCGCACCGGGACATTGCCTTCGAGTTTGCCTCGTGGATTTCGGTGGAGTTCAAGCTCTATCTGATCAAGGAGTTCCAGCGCATGCAGGAGGCGGAGCAGAAGCAGCTCGGCTGGGATGTGAAGCGGAACCTGACCAAGATCAACTACCGCATCCACACCGATGCCATCCGCGCCAACCTCA
>CAZSPO010000018.1:0-5980 GCA_964608775.1 uncultured Chthoniobacterales bacterium
GCCCTGGCGGCGATGACTTGTTCCGTGGTACAATCTGTGGACAAACCCATTCCACGAAAAGACCTCAGCGATGCTCTCCAAGGGGCAACGGCCTCCGTGCTCATGCGATACTGAGAAATTCAAAACGAGAGTTGGAAGGCGTTTGCCACGCGGTTTGGGTGCCATCTGAATTCGTGCCTCGAAAGGGTTGGATGTGGACAATGGCATGCCTCCGCGAAAGGTTCTGCGGTTCAATGATTCCTTGAAGTATCAGCCAGGGTGAGGTGGTAAAGGGCAAGGGCGAGGTTGTCGCCTCCGGTTATCGCTTCGTAGAAATCGTGGCGGGAAGTGACTTTGGGCAAGGCGGAGGTGGCATCGAAAAAGAGGGCAGCAGCTTCGTGCCCAAAAGCGATGGCTTTTTCAAGGAAGCGCGGGTCGTGGTTGTGCCGGAAAGCTTGAAGCAGGCATTCGATGGCATCGGCAAGGGCGATTGGATGCAGAGCCGGATTTCGATCAGGCATTTGGCCGAGATAGAGTTCAGCAGCCTGGAGGGCGAGCTGGCGGTAATGCCGTCCGGCTTCGGTATCGCCCAGTTGGTCGGAGCGTTCGAAAGCCAAAAGGGCGATGCTGCTGGTCATGGGTGATCCGTATCCGGCAGTCCAAAAATCGGAAAAATCATTCTTTTTTGCTCCACGGGGATCCCCGATTTCCAGCTTTCCATTGGCATCGACTCGATCCGCGACGGCGCGGAAATGGAAACCGATCGGCTGGCCAGGCAAGTGTCCGTCGAGGTTGTGTTGGAGTTTTGTGAGAAAAACGCTGTCGCATCCGCTGGCGAGGTTATCGAGTTTGCGGTGCAGGTCCTCGGGCAGGATACCGTTATCGAGAAGTTGCCCGAAATCGGCCGCCATCATCAGATTGACGATCGACCAGTAAACATTGCCATAGCGCTCGCCGGTTCCGGCGGGGAGCACCCCGGTTTCGGGATGACGGCGCCGGAGGTAGGAATCAGCTATAGTGTGCATCGCCTTGAGCATGGTTTCCCGGTAGGATTTATTGGGAACATGCTGATACCCTTTGGCCCAGGCCATCATCATCCATGAACCCAGACGGGGAAAGGAAGCCTCGGTTCCCGGGCCATGAGAGGTAAACCGGGCATGACGGGTGAAATCCCCCGTTTGATGATCGGAAATCTGGTGATTCCAGAGACCGAGGACAAAAGCCCGTGCCCCTTCCGGCTCGAGGACGAAGATTTTGTCCCACAGTGCGGAGCTGAGCCGGGCACTGGGCTCATGAATGTCGTTATCGTAAGCATGACTATGGAAAACGCCGTCCATGATGCCGTCCCCCGGTAAGCGGGGGGCTTCGTAATGCAGCATCCAGCTGCACTCTTCGCCCCAGGCGATCAGATCCGTCTTCGCACTGCGGAGATGACGAAAGGTATACTGTAAGGCCTTCGAGGCCGCATTGGAATAGGAGGCATCCAGTCTGTCAGCACCAAGCGCATAAAGCAATTGATACAGTTCAACATGGTCCTGTCCGTTGGCACTCCCCCACGCCCGGTCGTCGTACCGCAGGCCAAAGGAATCCATTGGAGGAAAAACGGCATGAGGTTCAAGTGGAACCGTGTAATTCTGCCGAATCATCTGCGCGGCAAACAAGGGTGATGACTCCGGCCCGTAGCGATCCCGACCCCAGTCCACCATTGCACGCGCATAGTTGAAGGCAACCTTCGCAAATAAATCAGACTCCACAGATTGGATCTTCGCCGACAGCGAAAATAATGTCGTTGTCCAAAGCCACACCATTAAAGGAATTCTCGAACGGGAAGTCATAAAGAGCATGGGAACTTTGTTCAGGTGCGAACGAGGTAAAAAAGCGAGGACGCGGTCCCCCAACAAGAAACCGCGACCTGGAATAATGATACAAACTGCAAACGGTATCAAAACCTGAATGACGAGGTGATGAAATAATTTGTCGGCTGGGCAATCCGGTAAGTCGCTATCGAACCGTCCGGATTGGCACGGATGGGAATAAAATCATCATCATCAAAGACATTCTGGATATTCAGTTGGATGTTCCAATTGATCCGGCCGTCCCAGATCGTGGTGCGGTACCCAGTCCAGAAGTCAAAGGTGGTATCTGAGTCGCCGCCAATAGGTGAACCCGCGTCCAGCGTTGGGTTCCCGGTTGCAGTGGGGGGACCTTCAGCGAAACCGATGATCGGGCTGTCTTGCCAGCGGATCGCCCCGCCAACATTTAAACCGTTGAGCACTGGCAGAAAGTCTTCCGTAAATGTATAGTTGGTGACAAAATTAAACCTCCATTCGCGCTGCTGGGCGGTGTTGGTGTTTTCCTGCGCCAACTCAAACTCGGCCGGTTCGGTAACGATGAGGTTCCAGAAGCCTTCCCAAGTGAAATCTCCCGGGCCGAAATTCGGGTCATTCCAGACAGGCAGGCTTTCGAAGAATGGTAAACGCAAATCAATCCATTCTTTCATTGCGGGCCCTAAGTTTGACTGGACAGTTTCCTGTTGCGCGACGTTTAACAGGATTCGCCAGTTTGGGGTTGGATTGTAAACGGCCTCCAGCTCGAGACCTTCGGCTTCGAAGTTGGTCACGACCTTGAGTTGGTCGACGCGTCCGGGATGCCCCGCCGGAGCAGGCTGCCAGAGGTCTCCCTGACCCGCGGCGATCAGGTCGGCTTGCACATTTTCCGGAAATTCGAAACGTGCGATGCGCCAAAAGGCAACCGAAGTCAGAGCGTCCTGGGTTACATTTTTCTGAGAGACTTCGAACCAGTTGACCTTTACCGCAAACTTGTTGTCCAGGAGATTTAAGGAAAAGCCGAAATCTTCACCCGTTCCTTCCTGTGGCGCGATTTCATTGCCAAAAAGGTCGAGACGCCCGCCGATAGGAACGATGTTTTCGGAATCATTGTAATGCAGATTCAACCATTCGAATGGCTTAACGACAACACCGATGGTGGTTGTTTCGGCAGAAATACTTTCAGGTGTATCCTTGAGTTCCCATTTGGAAAAAACCGGTCGGCCGAGATTATCTGTCGGTGGAGCTCCATCCTGCGTGAAAGTTTCCACATCGTCTTCACGGAATCCGAAAGTACCAACGATGCGGTCATCCCAAAAGTATCCCTGCCATACGAAGGCCTGTGATTCGATTTGATTCTTTTCCCATGAGGCGGTGCTCCCGCGGAACCACAGTTCGGAGCCGATCGTAGTTTCTTGAAAGGTTCCGGTGGCCTCATCCCAGAGTTTTCCGGGAACCCCGAGGACGGGCTCTGTCGGCACATTTAGGGGCACCGGATTGCCGTCAAAATAAAACCGGCGGGCAACAATCCGGCGGCTGTTGCTGTCGAGCGGATCCTGCATCAAGTCTGCCGCAACGGAGCCCCCGGCAAAATTTGCGGCATCCCGGAGTGGCTTCCTGACGGTTTCCTCTTCGCGGTCGCTGTAGAGTAAAGTGAGGTTGTGTCGTCCCAAAATCCCGCTCAGAGTCTCGGAGTCTATCAGATCGGCTAAATTAAGTTCATAGGTCAAGATGGCTTTGAACTCTTGGTCATCCCAAAAGCTTGTCGGGCCGCTGGGTTCCCCGGAAACAAAATACTGGCCGAAGAAGGGATTCGGTTCTCCTGAAATCAAGGTTTCGTTGGGATCTGCCTGGATAGAAAATTTGTCCCCAGCGAGCAATGTTTGAGACTTTGAATCCCCATCTTCCCAATTGTATGCCAAACTCAGGTTAAATCCAAGTGGCAACGCTTGTTCCAAGGTGATGTTATAGACACTGTGATCTTCATTTTGAAAAGCTCCAGAGCCTACAAGATTATGTTTACGGGCGTCAAAAATAGAGGTGTCCGTAAGGGAAGTGGGAGTCGAAAAGGCTTGATCTTCATTTTGTAGCCAGGAAGAGATGGCCAATTGCAGGGGGCCGCGCGGGGCTCTGGGAGGCCCATTCCGAATGTAGGAGGCAAAATCAGGTTGGGCGGCATTGGGTGAAGCATGAAAAAATCGCACATGACGCTGGTTGGTCGCGAAATCAAAGCCCAAACCCTCGGGAAAGGGATTCCCAGAATCGGCCACCGGGTTCCAGGTTGGGCGGCCGGCCTGTTCCCACTCGGTAACACGGTCCAAGGGCGGAATCAGGCTCGGGCGATTCGCTCGAATTTCGACCTGTTCGGTGTTGAATTTGATCGTCGTATCCTTGAAAGGATTGTAGCGCACTGCAAAATGCACCCGGCGGTCGTCTTCCCAAGCCGGTTCCTGCTGAAAGCCCTGTTCTTCATACAGGCCGATAGCCCGGACGGATAGCATGTCATCAATGATCTCTTTGTTGACATCGAGGACGGCCCGATAGGAATCGTAGCGACCATAACGCAACTGCAGCTCCGCCGAATCCCGATGGCGCGCCTCTTTTGGAGTAAAATTGAAAATCCCGGCAGGGCTTCCCAGCCCAAACAAAACAGAGTTTGGACCTCGGTTCAAAGTCAGGCGTTCCACATTAAATGAGTCCGCCGGAACTCGCGTGAGGAAGAACCCCCGCGTGAAATCCGGGGCCGTAAGCCCGCGCACGCGTGTGCCGGCGTTCTGATTTCCCGTTGCCACCGTATTGCTCGGTACTCCGCGTTGGTCGGTCGGCGAAAAAGCGAAGTTACCGCGACCTTCGGTATTGCCCAGATAGTTGAAAATCTGGCTGACATCAGTGGCTCCGGTATCCTGGAGGAACTCCTGCGTGACAACTGAAACGGACGCGGCCACATCGCCGAGTTTGGTGCGAATCTGCGAGCCTGCCAAAGTACTCGTGGCGAGGTAACCGACATCCGTTGTGTCGGAAACTTCAAAGGGGGAAAGCTCAAGGATTTTCTCGTCGGTTTCAACTTCGTTGTCCTGGGCGGAAAGGGGTAAGGCAGTTCCCACGAATAAAGTCGGAACAAGGGTCGCACGCAGCAGCCAAAGTCCAATTTGGGGATATCTATTCAATAGTGATTTCATAGGATCTTGTTGTTGGGGTTTGGGGTTTGTGTAAGTAAAATTGATTCTGTTGATAAGAATCGTATATAAGAAAAAAAAAAGAGAACCTTTCCCTTGCAACAGCTTGGGAGGTTGACCGTTAACTCATGCCGGCCTGGGGATCCCACTGGAAACGGGTGACTGCCTCCACGTTATTCAGTTTTGCTTTGGAGGAGTTGGGGCCACGGCTAACGATGCGCAAAGGCGGATAATGGGCGTTCAGCAGTCTGTGATCTTTTGTTGCTTCGATACGGTTCCAGACGAAACCCAACATCTCATGCCGCACATCCTCGAGAGCCGGTTCGTGTATCAGGTTGCGTTTTTCCCCGGCGTCGCTTTCAAGGTGATACATCTCGTCCTCATCAAAGCCATTGAGGACATATTTCCACGGGCCTGCCCAGGCAACCCTCTGCGTGAGGGAAAAGCGTGTGCCGTAATACTCGGCAAAGCCAGTCTGGAATTGGCTTTCGTGCCCTTCTTCGCGAAGGACTGACGAAAACGAAGCGGAATCGTTGGCCGTCCCTAATGGCGGTAATCCAAGCAGGTCGAGCAAAGTCGGACCGAAGTCATGCAAGCCTATGCGGGCGTCAGAAACAATGGCCTGGCGGATTCCCGGTCCGGCGATAACAAAAGGAATCCGGTATGCATCCTCAAAAGCTCCGATATTCTTGCAGTACAAACCATGGGATCCAAGAAACTCGCCGTGATCGGAGGTCAATAGAATCACCGTATCGTCCAGAGTCCCCTGAGCCTCCAGTCGATCTATCAGGCGGCCGAACTGCGCATCAAGCTCGGTGACCGAAGCATAGTAACACCTCATGGTGTTCTGATAATCCTCCTCCCCAATCTGCTGGAAATTGGCAGCACTCAGTCGATAAAGGTTCGGGTACTGATCCCAATCAACCATTTCCCGTGGGGGGAAACGTATTTTCCGGTATCTTTCAAAGGTCGCTTTGGAGCAGCAAAATGGATCGTGCG
>CAZSPO010000018.1:5990-17559 GCA_964608775.1 uncultured Chthoniobacterales bacterium
TTCCTGGGTCCCCAGATAACAGCACCATGGCTTGCTGGTTTGATGCGAGCGGTCAAGGAAGTCGAGGGCTTGTTCCGTGACATTGGCGGCTTGAAAGGCATCCGGCTCCACATCCAGCACCTGGTACCACAGGGCATCCGGGTATCCGGTTGGCCCTTTCAGGCAGAAGGAAGGCAATTCGGGGTTTTGCCGTGGCGGATGCTTTTCCAGAAGAGGTTCGACAAGCTCATCATCTGTTAAGGAAAATTCATTCCATCCAAAAGGAACCAAGTCGTGGCTCCGTTCAACATGCCATTTCCCGAAAAATCCGGTGGCATAGCCGGCTTCCCTCAAACGCTGTGCCCAGTGCGGCAAGGAAGTGCGGAGCACGGACTGGTCCTCATCAACATTGTGGGTAACCATCAATACGTCATGATTGTGGGGAAGCCTTCCAGTCATGAAACTTGCCCGCGCCGGGGAACAAACCGGATTCGGGGTGTAGGCCCTGGGAAAATGGATACCGCGTTTGAGCAGGCGGTCAAAATTGGGTGTGTAGCAGTCGCTGCGCTCGAGAATGTCAGCCCGGCATTGGTCGAGCATAAAAACAAGAACATTGGGCCGGTTTGAAACACTTTGTGGTGGAAAGGACGGCATATGGATGGGAATGAAGTATTCGGGTGGAAGATAGATTTGCGTTCCGGATAGCTTTGTGGCGTTTAAACACAGACTCCGGAAATCTGTGGAAATGGCTGCGAATTTTTCTGAGGAAGGCTGTCGTTCAAATCATGGATACGGATAAAAAGTAGATTGGTTTTTTTATATCCCGCCATGACTCCAGAATGCAGAAAGGTCGACGTGAGCTAGCCGCTTCAGAAACTTTGCGAAACTCATGAAAGCAGTAGATTCTCAAGTTGTACCGTCTGGACAACAGATAAATGGTTTAACTGTTAACCTGGAAGGTGGGCAATGGTTTCTCAAGGGAGTATTTTTATTAATTGAGGCGCATTTCCAGAGCCGCCATGAGGCTGGCTGTAGGCTCACCTGATTGGCTAGCCAACGCCCTCGCCTGTTCCCAGAAAACAAGCGCCTTTTCCTGCTCTCCAAGGGTGGCATGAAAATCCCCCCGGGCAAGGTGTGCAAAAGGGTTTGCGGGAAGGTTCTCCGTCAGGCGGGTAAAGACAGCACGTGCCTGGGAGTGCTGGCCTTGCTGGAGAAAGGCTTTTCCCAGATGCAGGTTCAGGAAAAGGTTTTCCGGGGCCAGTTCGACCGCCTCTTCCCAGGTCATGACTGCTTCATCGAACTGCTCCTGCTCGACCAATTCCTGCCCATACCGGATCGACAACCCACTCATCAGGGAAAGTAGTGCCTCATTTTGAGGCTCGATCCGGACGGCCTCGATGGCGAAACGATAGGCAGTTCCAAGGTCTCCAAGGCCATAATGAACCTCGGCCAGCACTGCTCGGGAGGCACTGTCCCTTGGATTCATACTGGCAGATTTCCTTAACCATGGGATCGCGAGTTCCATATCTCCATCTGAATAAAGCAATTCGGCAATCTGTTTAACAATAGCCCCGTTGGCAGGTTGTAGTTGATGGGCCTTGCGAAGGTGGAAAAGTGCGGATTCCGGTCGATTCAAAGCCTCGTGGATCTTTGCCGCTTCGTCGTGCAGTTCAAAGGAACCCGCATGGACACCCAGTCCGGCATCAACGACTTGAAGAGCTTCCTGCGGGTTGCCCAGACGGCGATGGACTTGAGCCAGATCCGCCCGCAGGCGAAAATCCTCCGGATTGGCCAGAACCGCTTCCTCATAGGCCTTCAGCGCTTGCTCGAAGTCGCCTTTCTGCAAAAGAACAAAAGCGGTAACCACTTTGGTTTTCCAATAACCGGGCTGGATCCGGTCAGCGCGTTGCAGGATTTCAAGGGCTGATGCAAATTCTCCGGAAACCGCCTTGCGGTCTGCGATCACAGACAACTGGTCCACATCGTAAAGGAAGACATGCTGATTATCAATCCATGGATCCGGTGGTTGAACATAACGCCCCGGTCCCCGACTTCCGCGGGTTTCCCTATCCGGTTCCTCTCCCCTCAAATTAACCATCAGCTGCCGGGCGGGGCTGAAATCCGGAAAATCTTCAAGAATGGATTCCAGATATTTCACGGCCTTCTTTTGGTTGTCGTGGCGCATGGACGCCCGGGCAAGGCTCAGCAGCACATATGGACGGAGGTCTTCATGTGCCTTCAGGTCTTCGTAAACGGGATAAGCTTCGTCCATGCGGCCCTTTTTCATCAGAATTTCAGCCAGACGAAAGCGGGCGTAACCGTATTTTGGAGCGAGTTGGGTAACTCGGCGGAGCAGTCGCAGGCCTGATTCCTCGTTACCCATCTTAAAATTCACGTCAGCGAGAAAGTAGGTCAGTTGTGCATTTTCCTCGTTCCTGTCCAAAAGCTGCTGGAAGATCTGTTCAGCTTCTTTATAAAAGTTATTGGCGTGATAGATCCGCCCGAGCCGCCTCATCGCCTCAAGGTCCCCATTTCCAGCAGCCTTTTCCGCCTCGTTGACAGTCTCAAAAAAAGCTGAAGGCAGCGTGGCTTCGGGGACGGGGGGAAGATTAAAACCCCGATCGGCTTGAATCTCTTGCCAGACAAAAAGCAGCAGCCCGGCAGAAAGAAAGCCAGCTGCTCCGGCCAGAGTGAAAAGGATTCGATTCGCGCGAAAAAGCATTTTTTAAAGGTTTATGCCAGTGCGACCCATTGCGCTTTTATTGATCCCACAAGGTAATCCGGCTGAGATGATTGAATGGCGGGTAAGCGTGCATGCCCCCGGTCACCAGTTCAACTTTACCATCCCCATCAAGGTCGGCACCATCAACGACAATGAGGTGCGTCGGAGTATGGGCAAGGGCTAGAGGAGTAAAGCGTTGTGATCCATCGTTGAGCCACACCATCATTGAAACGGCTTCGGGTGAATCCCATTCGTTAAAACCACTGACGGCAACAAGATCCATATTCTGATCTCCATTGATATCAATGATCAGCGGACTGTAGGCTCCGGGAAAATTATCAACGCGATGAAATTTGAAAAAACCGTTACCCTTGTTTTCCAGCCACTGAATACCGTGCCAGGGACGATCACTGGGGATGGCATAATCAAAGGCATCTCCGTTCGTGTAAGCAATGTCGGGATCGCCATCACGGTCAATATCGCCAATGCTGAGACCACTGCTGCCATAATCCTCATTCGTGGACCCATAGAGGACGGACTGGCCGAAGCGACCTCCAGAATTGTTGAAATAATAAATTTCCTCCCACTCCTGCGAAACCAGTGCCACGATGTCGGGGTCCCCGTCCTGATCGAGATCAACAATCGGAGAGTGGATGGAACCGGAGAGGTTCAGCAGCCGATGGCTTTTAAATTGCCATTCCCCCTGGTTTTCCAACCAGCCTACCGCTCCCTGATCATACCCGAACTGGGCGATGGCAAGGTCGATGTCTCCGTCCATGTCGAGATCTCCCGCCTGAACGTCCGTGACGCGATAGGTATCTTTCAGAACCGAATGTAAAACAAAGGAACTGTTCCCCGTATTCTCAAGAATGACCACCGATCCGATCTTTCGATTGTCTGGAAGGATCTTTCCCATCGCAGCAATAAGAAGATCCTGCTTCCCATCCTGGTTGACATCGGCCAATTCCACATGAGCCGGGCCCCGTATATCCCCAGTGATCAGACTTTCCATGAATTGGCCATCCCTCCCCTGACGCAGCCAGATTACCTGATCCAGCTGTCCTTCGCAGAAAACGATGTCCAGCAACCCGTCCCCATCCAGGTCACCGATGGTCAAGTCGGTCACCCAGGGTTTCCCAGAGAACGGATTGCCAAGGGTGGAAGGAGTCAAAGGGTCGAGCGCGGGTACGGTAGAGTGATTTTTCTCTTGCTGGTAATACCGGCCTGAAGGTGGGCCCGATGAGTTCGATTTGGTTTCCATGAACCGCCAGATAGCGATCACGAGAATCAAGGATGGAATCAAGGGAAGTAGTAATAAGATAAAGATGAACTTTTTTGGTGTGTTACTCATCAGTCTCCTTAAAGCCGACCCCGCCGTTCCTCCAGTAATACGCGCGTCTCGTCGACTTGAGCAGAGGTTAGGGGATACCGCCCGATAAAGAAAAGGGCAGTGGCATAAAATATCATCGGAACCAGAACCACCAACAGACGGAGCCAATTGAGTGTTGCTTCACCCTGCTCGGCCCCCAGTGACTCGTCAAACCCGGTCATTTCAAGTAGAAATCCTGAGACCGCCATACCAAGGGCTGCGGCTGCTTTCAAGCTCCATTGCCAACAGGCCGAGAAAGTGCCCTCGCGACGCAGGCCGCACTCGTACTCATCCTGATCCACCACATCTGCCATCATGGACGGAAGCAGTGCCCACACAACTGAAAGCGTTGGCCCGATGATGATGTTGGGAATGATAACGAGGTAGGGATAGTGCGGGTTGAAGAGGGGATACTTCAAGATGGCGGCCGCGACGCCGGCACAGATACCGAAATGAACTATATGCTTTTTCTCAAATCGCTCCACGAGAAAGGGAAGAAAAGCAATACCGATTATCGAGCTGATCATCTGCGCTGTTACGGACAAGCCAAAGATTGTTCCCGCCTGTAGTAAATCAGCCCCGCAAACATAGTAGGCCACCGCATAAAAGTCGATTCCACCAACAAGCACACTGGGTGCTTTCAAGAAAACGAATGTCCCCAAAAGCATCATTGCGGGACGAGAATTCAAAAGCCCTTTGGCCGCTTCCAGAAAGCGGACACGCTTCTGTTCCTTGATTGTTTTGTATCCCCGTTCCCGCACAAAAAGCGCGGGAAGGACACCGAATCCGAACACCATCAAACCCAGCAATATACCGGTAACTCGAACGCCTTGGATTTCGGATTCAAAAAGGTCGCTTTGGATAAAAGCGTATCCCCAAGCCACGGTCATGAGAAAGAACTTGGCTGCCAGGGCACGCCAGGCAAACACCTTGGAACGCTCAATATGATCCGCCGAAATAACATAGCCGAGCGCTTCATAGGGAACCATGTGAAAGCTGAGAGCGGTGTAGAAAAGCAGGGTGAATACCAGATAATAAGTGAAGGCAACTGGTTCACTTAGATCTGTCGGCATCATGTATAGAATAAAGATGAAGAGGCCGGCAAACGGGGATCCCAGGGCGATCAACGGCCGCCGACGCCCCCAGCGGGTGCGGATATTATCGGAAATATTGCCTACAACAGGATCCGTAAAGGCATCCCACACACGGGACAAACCGAGAACCAGGCTGACTAGGCCGGGACTGATTCCAAAAATGATATTGAAAACCGGCATCCCAATCCCGACAAGCCCCTTGTCGGCTATAGCGATCGGGCCAAAGCCGAATCCGTAGGCAAGTTTGCTTTTCCAAGGGACCTTATCTTCAGGACGCAGGGTGTGCACGGGTATGCTTTTTCGGAATATTTTCACAAGGCAAAGGTGGTACAATGATCTTAGGGGGACTGGTAAGGCTGATATTCGACGTCAACCAGTTCGAGCAGACAGGAAATGCGTTCTGCCTGCCCGATAAACAATGCTCCCTCCGGTTCGGCGCAAAGGCTGCCTGCATTATTGACCGCAAAGCCGGTCCGGCCGCCACCTTGCAGCACCCCAAGATCATCGATACTGTGGATGTGTCGGTCAAAGCGAAAGAGGTGCGTCTTGCCAAGCGGCTCGCCGACAATTCCATAGAGATCGTTCCTCCAGAAGGCCAAACCCCGTACCCAATTATCAACGACAGGCTTGCCCAGATTAGCGACCAGTTTGCGCTGCGGATGGAAACGAAAAACGTAACCATCCTGATGCGTGCCTCCATAGAGCCACCCGTCATCGCCTCTCACAAGGGCGCTGATGGAGGGTTCCGAAATGAGCCCGTATTCGGTACCCACGGCCATGGGAATACGGCTATCAAGAATCTCCTGATCCCCTGTTTGCGGATCATAGCAGAAGAGCCGACCCTCGCCATGAGACCCGTAGACCTTGCCCTCCCCATCACAACAAATGGCGCGGGAAACATAGTATTTGCGCATGAGCACCTCATCCGGCCAGGACGCCGGAGAAACATCCAGAGCCCGTGATTTGATTAAACAAGCTTTACGCGCATCAAATTCATGGGGATCCATCAGGCGGATCATGGCCAGCTCGAATTCATCCGGACGCAAAGCCTGGGTTTCTTCCGAATACAAACGAGCGACAACTTTCGCCTTCTGCCTGCGCACATCCCAGGCGACCAACATGGCGTGTGGAAAAGTCAGGGCATAAAGGACTTTGCCGCCAGGGGAGGAACACATCGAATAGATCCCCTGCCCTGCTACAGGAATTCCCAGATTTTCAAGCTGCTGGGTATCCCGGTTGAATCGAAAAAGATTTCCGCCCCGGTATGCTTCGGGAAGGCGTGCCGGGTAAGCTGCCGATTGACGCTTCTCTTCAGATTCGGATTCGATGAGGTCAATCGTGCCACCATAAATGTGACCATCGACTCCAACCTGCAGGGAAGCCATGACCCGTTGGGATGACTCAAGAACAGTTCCAAATTCGGCAAGGCATTCAAGTTCTACCGTGTCGCTGCCCTTATAAAACAAGTAACCGCTTTTGCCAGGTGGGGCGGATGTGGCACCATAAACGCTTCCGTCCGTGTGACAGACCAGCGAATGGATGGCACTACACCCAGGAGGAACCGACTCCTCATTTTTGCCTCCAAAGGCATGATAGTCCGTGACGATCCAACCACGGGTCTGTCCTTCCGATCCAGGCCCGACAAAATAGCCGCTCAATTCAGCGGTCCTGCTCGGTTCATTCTGGAGCCATCGCGGAGGCTCCGATGAGAAAGGGTCATAAACCGCCATGAAGGAGTTTGCCGGATTACCTCCGTGCAATGCGAAATAAACACTGCCCCGGTCGTCCGTGGCGGAACCGTAGCAATAGGAAAGCTGAAAGCGTGCATCGAGGGTGCCCACAAGGTGCGGCCTTCGCCCGGCCAGGTCGAACTCGATCAATTGAAGGTTGCCGCCAAGGTAGGTCCCATGGCTGCCTGCCAGATATGTCAACTTGTCCTCACCGGGTGACAGAACCAGGTTTGGCGTGTAAACAGGGCCTTCGGGGGTAACCGGGCCCAACTCTTCAACGGATTCTGCCTCCGGATCAAATTGGAATATGTGGCCTCTGCTCGTCACGAAGTAAATCCGCCCATCAGAGGCTCTCACATGCGTGCGCAGGGAATCGTTGTCCCGGACGTGAATATCAGTGTCCTCCAACTCATTTTTTGCCGGATCAAAGCGTAAAAGGCACCCAAAGTTGTTAATCCCATATACCTTGCCCGTGTGCGCCACCATGATGTCGCGTCCAAAGTTCTGCTTTTCCCCCTCATGAGTTGTCGGGCTCCAACTGAGCAATCCGTGAACCTTCGTTTCGTGGGTTTCGAAGTCGTAGGTTACAAACCACTTCTTTGGCCAGGTCACCATATAAAGAATCTTCCGGTCGCGGTCGAGTGCGGCCGATTGAAGGCCCTCGCCACGGACCAGTATTCCCAGATCGCGACAAGTATCGTCTGAAGGATTGTATTCAAACAAATGCCCACCGGGATATTGATCGGGATGCAGGTAATGAGGGAGTTTGCTGACGTGACCAATCCCCCCTTGCATCGTGGCAAAGTAAATGCGCCCGTTATCCGCCTGAAGGAGGCGTGTATGAATTTTTGAATCTCCGACTGCAAAGGTATCGGCTTGTTTGCCGAGTACCCTCTGGATGTCCAGGCAAGGCTGGATTGAGCGATCCTGCATATTCATCCGGTAAAGCCATGTCCGGGAGTGAAAGGTCTCATGGTTGCCAGCGGATATATACAGGTAGCCGTCCGCTGCGAGGAGGACATTTCCCCACATGGAATTGACGAGGTACTTCTCGGTCAGCGGAATCAGGCCGATTTCGTGGACCCAGACAGGGAGTTTCTTGATGAGCGGAAGGTCAAACATTGCTAAAAAGACTATTTGAAAAAGAAAATCGCAGCTCTTGTCCGGACTGTATGGCAACAAGAGCGGAATCGTTGCCAGCCGCTTCCAGTTGATGGGAATGCCCGGAAGGCTTCAAATTGAGGATTTCAGGATGGCGTACCCGTATTTTTGCATCCTCGCCGCCGACAAGGCACAGGGACGATAATCGACCTGCATCCAACTTTAAACTGACACGGTGCCCACCCGAAACACGCAAGTCACGAAACGCCACCGAACCCCACTCGGGCGGAATACCGGGAAGTAGCCGAATTTCGTCGCCGTGGGATTGAATCAACATGTCTTGTATTGCCCGGTTGAATCCCAGTGAGGTCTCCGTGACAGGTCCCCACTCTGAGAACATTGAATTGGGCCAGAGTTTAGCCCGCGTGAAGCCTTGCCCGGACCGGGCTCCTTCCATGAAAAAACGCAAGTAGGATGCCGCCTCCTTGCCCATGCCCAGCCAGGCCGCCATCGAGGCGGCAAAAGTGTAAGTGAAACCGGATCGGCCTTTTTCCTCCGGCTCGACCTGGTCTCCCATCCACCAGAGAAGCGATTTACGGGCAACTTCCCGATCCTGGGGAGTATCCAACATCTTCAGCGGATAGAGCATCATGAGATGGGAAAAGTGGCGATGCGCCGACCGCATGGGAACATCCCGGGAGATTTTGTAACCGTGGTCATCCACTGGATAAGGTGATAACCGCTCACCAGCACTGAGAATTTCCTGAAGGCAAGCGTCCGTGTCTGCCAGCCTCCTCGCTGTCTCACGAAGAACCGACACGCCCCAGCGGAATAGAGCCAGGTCGTAATTTGAATCCCATCCGGCATTATGGTTGGCCCCCGGATACTCTGGTGACTGGCAGTCTTTCAAGTGATAGTTACCATCCTCTCCAATTACCACCCGGTCCTCGATGAAATAACTTCTTAAACAGGATTTCAAAATGGCATGCAGGAAAGGAATGACCGATCCGTTTCCGCTATATTGACAATACTCCCAGATATGGTGACACAGCCAGATCACGTGGGCTGTTGAGGGCCGCTTGAACGGAAAAGGCGAATCCGAATCCTGTTCTTTTCTAAAACTGAAGCGAAAGGATGTGATCGTCGGTAATCCCAGAGCCTCCTCCTTCCCAAGGGCAGTTTCTTCAAAATTCCGTTGCAGCAGGCGGATCAGCGGTTGGCTGAATTCCGGATAATTAGCCACGAGGTGAATACTATGCGATTCCTGGATATTTAAATCCCACCAGTGACAAGGATATTCTGTCTGAATGGACCAGGGGCCAGGCTCGTCCAGAAGAGGTCCGTCTTCCCGAAAGACACAACCGAGCTTGTAATGCTGTAAGTGATAGAATCGGTTGAAATCCGCATCAGGAAGGGTCACGGCGCTTCGGCTATAAAAAGCCGTCCACCAGGACAAATGGATTCGCTGCAATTCCTTGATCCCCGTCTGCACGCCTGTCTCCAGATTCTGCCATACCTCCTCTTCGGCTGCCAGATCGACACAGAGATTGAGGTTCGCGTCGGCCTTGTTCCGGGGATCGCTGCCAATGCTTATCAAATAGACTCGTTTGTTCTCGGATTCTTCCAAACAAACCCAAGCCACCGCTACAGTTGTACCATCGGAAAGGCTACGGGCTTGCAGTTCTCCATCGATGTCCGGGCCTAAATTCAGCGGTTTTACTCGTGCAGAAGACCAGTCAAGAGGCTGCGGTTTGGCTTTTTTCTTCGCCGCATCGGCTGTTCCGGGACCCTGTGATCCCGGCATCCAATCCCATGCCACTGGCTCTGCCCAGTGCAGGCATGGAAGGACTGGGATTTCCTCACCTTTGCTCTCCACCTCGACTATAAAAAGCGGCTGTTTCGCATGAACGCGTGCCCTCCACTTAAGCGCCGCAGCCTCCCCATGAATATGCCCACGGATTTCCGCATGTTTAGTATCCAATTCAACCTGCCCCTTATCGACTGATCCACCGATTGGCAGGACCCATTTAGCCACCGGAACCCGATTGGGTGTATGCCATAAAGTTTCAACTCGCTCATTGCCGCGGTCAATGATGTCGGCACGCCCCAGATCAAAACGTATTCCCGTGACCTGCCCGTTCGGAGAAGCCGGATCACACCAATGAAACCGGCTGCCGGGATGCTCAGCGTAATGCATTAATCCCAGCAGGCCGTTTCCTGCGAAGGCTCCTTCACGCCAACAGGTAGGCAAATGATCAGGGGTAAATTCAAATATCATGGTATTTCTTTACGCTCAAAGCTTTTAAATGCTGGATAAACGGAGCATTACACTTCTGCAGTGGCCAATCCAATACGTTCTGAGGTTTGGATACCTTACACCAACTCACCAGATCAAAACAATGAGCAGTTAACCGTCAACTGAAGGCTCTGTTCCCCTGAACAAAGGGCACCCACATTCGGAGCACTGCCTGTTAGAGGCCGACCCTTACTTAGCGGCTGTCCAATCGGCTGCGCCGGCCTGAGGTTTTCCAAAAACATCCAGTCCCAATTCCGCACATTGAGTCCCGCCTCAAAAACTTCCTCAAATTCCGGCTATCCCATTCTCACAACCCTCTCTCTCACAACATATAACACACAAACCCCCTCCCCTTATAATCCCGCGCCTGCGGGATCCCAAGTTCAAATCTGGCCCCTCGGGTTTCTTGATCATCCTCCCACTCATCAGCGCGAATGTTCAAATTCCCTAAAGTCACATAGGTCATCAACCCACATACCGCCCGGACCAGATTTCAAGGGAGGGCTAAAATGTTGACGTTATGGCAAAATAAACAAAATTGGCAAATATGTCAGTTCCTTACGATATTCATGCGCTCCACCTATCCCAGGAACTGCCGTCCTCACCCGCCTCCAAGCTCAAGAACGCCTTTAAGCCCGTCTTCCAGCAGGTGCTGAAAGACGGAGCCGTTAGCATCACCCGCAACCGCAGAAGGGAGGCGGTGGTATTATCCGCCGAGCTTTATGATCAGATTATTGCAGAACTGGCTGCTCGGGACCCGCTGGAGGTCCTTCGCAAGGACTATGACGCCCGCTTTGCCGCGATGCAGACCGCAGAAGCGCGGGAGGCCTTTCAGGATGCCTTTGATGCCTCGACCGAGGAACTGGGAAAGGCCGCAGTTGCTCAGTCGGGTTAAATAAGTGGCTGAGCCGAGCCTATACGTTCTCACTGGAGTGAATGGTTCGGGCAAGAGCAGCATCGGCGGTGCGGCTATTCGGGCGCGGGGAATCGACTACTATAATTCAGACACTGCCGCGCGAAAGCTCCGCGAGCTACACCCGAACATGACACAGGGCATTGCCAACAGCCATGCCTGGACGCTCGGAAGGGAGATGCTGGAACAGGCAATCGCCGGGAAAGCAACCTATGCCTTTGAAACCACGCTCGGTGGCAACACGATCACCCGCCTGTTGATCCAGGCCGCCCAGCAGGGGCTGAAGGTGAAAATCTGGTATGCGGGACTCGAATCGGTCGAGCTGAACCTCGCCCGGGTGAAGGCCCGCGTCGAGCAAGGTGGCC
>CAZSPO010000019.1:0-17216 GCA_964608775.1 uncultured Chthoniobacterales bacterium
GGACCACCGGCCCGGAAGCATCGGAATCCGCTTGGTGGAATTTCAACAACCTCGACGTTCGCAAGCACGCTCGCCTACAAATCGTGGTCTCCTGCGAATCCCCACCGGCAGGAACAGAATTAGAGGTTATCGTTTCCAAGGACGCCAACCATTGGCTCACCGCCAAAGTGCCTGTTGATTGGTCCGGAACAAAGACCCTCTCCCTGCCTCTTATCGAAATGCGACGCCAAGGGATTCCTAACCTCGCTGAAATCCAAAGGGTCGAAATCCGCCGCGTTCCACCCGGGGATGGTTCTCCGCTTGCCCCGTTTACCCTTCAAATTGTGGACATCGGCTTTTTCGCTGTCATCCCTGAATAAACGCGCGCCTGATCTAGGCTCATGGCACGATGCTCAGGAGAACGGCGCGACGGTCACGGCACCGTCTTCACCGCGTTCCAATCGTAATCATGGCTCGGAGGGACACGAACAAACCGACACGAAAACGGCCCTTTACGATGGAAGCGTTGCGGGTAACACAGGATCGTGTCCTTTCTGCGAAACCCCGCTTGCTGCCGTAACCGGCCAAGAGTGACACTCGCAGCAAATCATTGCGCTTTTGGGATACGCTTCCTCGTTGCCGGAATGATGGAGCACTCTGTTACCGTCTTACCCGAATTCTACCAAATATCACCCTCATGTTCATCGACCGCCTCCCTATCCTCTACTTGGCATCTGTTTTGATGCTCACCGCCGCAACCAGCGTGTCAATCGCTGAGACGTCCTCCCCGGCGATAGACGAAATCACCCAAACTGCTTCAGCCTTCGTCGAGGCTTTTGAAAAAGGAGACGCCGAAGCAGTGGCGGCCTTTTGGACGCAAGACGGCGATTACATCGACGCAACGGGACAGGTCTTCGCCGGGCGCCCCGCCATTCAAGCAGAATTCGAGAAACTCTTCGCCGCCCAAAAGAGCCTTCGTCTTCGGATCGATATTGATGCCATCCGATTCCCCACCCCAGACACCGCGATCGAAGATGGCATCACCACCGTCACTCCCTCCGACGGCTCCGACCCAGCCCGCTCGCGGTATACCAACGTTCTGGTGAAAGAAGGGGGCCAGTGGCTTCTCTCTAGCGTGCGTGAATCGGTTTATACGCCGCCCTCCCAAGCCGAACATCTTTCTCCCTTGGCATGGATGGTGGGCGATTGGACGCAAGCCCCTGCTGATTCTAAGGCCCCGGTCGCAACCATCCGCGTGCTACCTGGTCCCAACGCGAATTTCCTCATCTCCCATCGGGGAGTCGCCTTCAAGGATGCCTTACATTTGACCACCACGGAGTGGATTGGGTGGGATCCGGTGAAAAAGGAGGTGCGCTCCTGGACGTTCGAAACGGACGGCGGCTATGGCGAATCTGTCTGGCAACAGGAGAAAGAGAGTTGGAAGATCGATTCAGTCTCCACTCTGCCGACCGGCGAATCGGTCAAATCCACGACCACACTCACGTGGGTCGACGACACCACCTTCACCGTGCAAAGTACGAACCAAAGCATCGACGGAAAATCGATGCCGGATGGCCCGGTCATCCGATTGACCCGTGCCACTGATACCCCGATCGATTAACCAATGGATACCACAAACTCTCTCCCTGTCCTCACCATGAAAACAACTCGCTCTTTTGCTTTTATTACCCTCCTTCTCTTCGCGCTTTGCTGGCAACCGGCCCAGTCGGACGCTTGGGGGGCGGCCCGGGGATTTCGTGCCACGGGTGCCTTCGGTGGCAGTGTTTCGCATTTCGGCGCTGCTGGCGGCGGGTTCGACCGTTGGGGCGGTGCCAGCGCAACACGGGTGACTGGTCCTTACGGCAATACTTACACCCATGCTCGCGCCGGCGGGGCCACTGCTTACGGGGCCTACGGTTACCACGGAGCTTACGGTTACCACGGAGCTTACGGGTATGGCTACGGTGCCCACTATTATGGGGGAACCTATGCCGGCGGCTACGGTGCAACAGCCTTAGCCGGCGCGGCGGTTTGTGCGGCGATCGGTGCCACGGCTACTGCGGCTGCTTACAACAGCCAGAATTCCGGTGCTTATCATCAAAATTAATCACGCCGTCTTTTCTCGCTTTCTTACTTTGCCCGAATAAATCACAGAGGATCACGCCATTTCGCACGATCATTGATCCCGAGAAGGCTTCGAGTCCCGCACCGTATCACCCTGGATACGCCTTGGTCGGCGCAAAGCCTCCTCGGACCGAGCATCGCACGAACTATCGCAACCCCCAGTGATTTATCCGGGTTAGCACGAGACGCCCCCCCATGCCCAGCCATCTCCCCAAACTGCCCTTTTTTTCTCTGATCGCAGCTGCCGTGGTGGTTCTCACAGGGTGCGCTTCGTCCGGCCTCAAATCGAGTCTCTTAGAACAAACCACGTCCGAGAAAGCCCCGGGCAAACTGGTCGCGGCCGTCCAACAGGCGCGTTCAGCCTTGGAAAATTACCGTGCAACCGGCTCGGACAGCTCAAGAATCGCTTACAACGAAGCTTGCGCCGCTTTCGCGAGTGCCGCAAAGGAAGCGAGGATGAACCTTCCGTTCAGCCTGCAAACCCCGCAGGGTGAAATCACGGTGAGATCCGGCAGCGGGCCGCATACCATCGCCTTTGCTACCGCTACTAACGTGCTTTTACGCAGTGAACTGCAAAATCAGGCGCTTGTCGAAGCCACTCCCCTCGATGGGTTCGGCGGTGCCGTTGTCTTGGTTGATCGCCCGCCCGATCCACGCGCCAAACTCTATCCCCGCGAGGGAGTCAGTGCAGCCGCGACGGCTGTGCTTGCTTTTGAAGAAGAGAAGAGTGCAACCCTCACACTCTATGATACCACCCGGCGAACCAAAGCACCTGTGGCAGGAGCAAACCGCCCCCTGGCAGCCGATCTTGGTGCGCCTTTCGGCTATTATCCGCTTGCTGGCACTGCGGGGTTTCTCGGGATGTTACGCCCGGAAAATTACGAGAAGTTCCAGGGCATCTATCTTGTCCAACCCTACGATCCGGACAAAATCCCACTCGTTTTTATTCATGGCCTCATGTCCACACCCCAGATGTGGTTGCCGGTCATGGCCGCATTCGAGCAAGACCCCGAGCTACGTGGCAAATTTCAGTTTTGGGCTTATGCCTACCCAACGGGTGATCCGATCGCCTATCTAGCATTGCAACTTCGCGAAGCTTTGGCGCAGATGTATGAAGTCTACCCCGACATGAAAGACATGGTCATTATCAACCATAGTCTTGGTGGCGATCTCACTCATCTCCAGGTCATCGATTCCGGCGATGCCCTAGTAAAAGCCGTATTCAAAGAAAAAGCCGATCAAATCCTGGGCCTTCCGAATGATAATCTCCTCAAACGCTCTCTGGAATTCAAAGCGAACCCTCGCATTCAACTTGTGACCTTCATTGCCACCCCTCATCGCGGCGCTCCGCTGGCCGGTGGCTGGCTCGGCAACTTTGGGGCGAGCCTTGTCCGCTTGCCTGGCAGCCTCGTCAGGTCGCTCGGCAAGGAGACCTTAGAGGAGGCCATGGCGCTCGCTGGTTTGAAAAACGACGAGATCCCGAATGTTGTCTATGGTCTCGAACCGTATTCACCGCTATTGATGGCAATGTGCGCACAGAAAATGACCGCCCCCTGCCATTCTATTATCGGCGTAGCAGGCGAACCAAAATCGCCGCTCGAAAAGACCAGCGACACCGTCGTTCCTTATTGGAGTTCCCACCTCGACGTGGCACTTTCCGAGAAGATTGTCGACGCCACGCATGAAACCATCTGCACGCATCCTGAAGCGATCGCCGAGATGAAGCGTATTGCGAAGCTCTACCTTCAGGGAGAACGTCACTCCCGCTGATGGCTGCGCCGGGGCACCGCAAACGCTGGCATTATTCCGCCACGGAACTGCTCGGGGTTTTACTATTACTCTTTCTTGTCACCCCCCTTTTGCATGCGCTGCCCAAGGGCGATTACTTTGAAGAGATCGTGGGAATGCTGGTCATGGCTTCGGCCGTCCCTGCGGTCGGTTCGCGATGGCGGGTGCGTTTCGAGGCCTTCGTGCTCGGGTTGCTGGCACTGGTGATGCGGTTGCTGGAGATCAAAATCGTCGGATTTCCCTCCTGGCTCTTTCCTCTCTGTTGTATCGTTTTTTGTGGGTTCGTCATCTTCCATCTTCTGCGGAGCGTCGTGTATGCCAAAAAACCCGACAGCCGGGTGATTTCGGCGGCGATCTGCGGCTATTTCTTCATCGGCTTCCTCTTCGCCTTTCTCTTTCTGCTCGTGGAGCGATGGCATCCAGGTTCATTTTCCATCGGCGATGAGGAGGGGTTGGTTTTGTTTAACGCGGCCTATTTCAGCTTCATCACCTTGAGCACCATCGGATATGGCGATGTCTTGCCCCTCAGCGTGGCGGCCCGAAGTTATGCCGTGCTCGAATCGACGATCGGGCTCTTTTACTGCACCGTCTTGGTGGCGAGACTCGTCTCGCTTTATCGCAGGGAATGAAGCGCGAAGGCGTCGTTTTGCGTTTTTGGGATAAAGATTGAGCTAGGCTCCGTCCCTTTTTTCAAGAAGATCAGCTGACTTTGATCATGAAGAACGCCTTCTTTTCCACATGCAGCTCGGCAGCGATGTTTCTGATGGCCGTCGTTCCACTCACCCCCGCAGAGATTGAGACTACCGGCACCCCCGGCTCTCCCGCTGCCACCACCACCATCTCAGGCGAACAACTGCCGGCCCCACAGCCTCCCTTCGGCGGTGTGATTAAGGATGACGCGCTGAATTCCAAACCATGGTGGGCACCGCGGGTGGTACCGCCCGAAGGTGCCCCGAACATCCTGCTCATCCTCACCGACGACGCCGGCTTTGGCATCCCCAGCACCTTCGGCGGAGTGATTCCGACGCCAGCCATGGATCGCATCGCGGAGAACGGTCTGCGATATAACCGCATTTTTTCCACTTCTCTCTGTTCCCCGACCCGCGCTGCGCTTCTCACCGGACGCAATCACCACTCCGTCGGGTTTGGTGTGATCGCCGAACAGGCCACCGGCTTTCCCGGTTACAACAGCGTGATCGGAGCGGATAATGCCACCATCGGTCGCATCCTTCGTGACAATGGGTATGCCACCGCCTGGTTCGGCAAGGACCATAACACCCCCACTTACGAAGCTAGCCAGTCCGGGCCATTCACCCAATGGCCGACGGGGATGGGTTTTGACTATTTCTATGGATTCGTTGGTGGCGACTCTAATCAGTGGGCACCCAACCTCTTTCGCAACACCACCCAGATTTACCCCTTCAACGATTATCCGAGCACATTGAAAATGGATCGTTCGGACCCTGATGCCAAAATCTGGCCGGTGACCGGAAAAGAGAGCGAGTGGAATCTCCTCACCGCCATGGCAGACGACGCCATCGCCTGGATGGACCGGATGCACCAGACCAATCCTGATCAACCGATCTTTCTTCACTATTGCCCGGGCGCAACGCACGCGCCGCATCACCCGACCAAAGAGTGGGTCGACAAAATTAGTGCGCTACATTTATTCGATGATGGATATGAAAAACTGCGCGAACGGATCTTCGAAAATCAAAAGAAGCTGGGGGTCATTCCTCCTGATCAGGAGTTGACCCCATGGCCAAGTGATATCCTGCCCCCGTGGGATTCCCTTTCAGATGATGCCAAAAAGCTCTTCATTCGTCAGGTGGAAGTCTTTGCCGCTTTTGTGGCTTACAACGATCACGAGATCGGTCGCGTCATCCAGCATTTCGAAAATCTTGGGCGGCTCGACAACACTCTCATCATCTATCAAAATGGTGATAACGGCACCAGCGCCGAAGGCGGGCCGGAAGGCACCTTCAATGAAGTCGCCTTTTTCAACGGCGTGACACCATCGATCGATGTGCAGATGAAGTTCTACGAAGCGTGGGGCACCGAGTTCGCTTACAACCATATGTCAGCCGGCTGGTCCTGGGCCTTTGACACCCCGTTCGATTGGTTTAAACAGAACGCCTCTCGCCTCGGTGGCATCAATCAGAACATGGTCATCCAATGGCCTGCCCGTATCAAGGACAAGGGAGCTCTGCGCCAGCAGTTCATGCATGTGATCGACCATGTGCCGACCATCCTCGAGGTGACTGGCATTGGCGCACCCGAATACGTCGATGGGATCAAGCAGAAGCCGATCGAAGGGACCAGCTATGCTTACACCTTCGATGCCGAAAATGCCGAAGCCCCCTCCAGACACACCACCCAATACTTCGAAATGATGGGCCAATGGGCGCTCTACCATGATGGTTGGCTGTTAAGCACCAAGGTCGATCGCGCACCGTGGGACGCTTTCTCCGTTGCGAACACCGATCCGCTTAATAATCAGGTGTTTCAACTTTACGATCTGAGCACCAGTTGGAATCAGGCAGAAGACATCGCGGCACAGCACCCAGATAAGGTGAAAGAAATGCGAGCCATGTTCCTCGAAGAAGCCAAGAAATACCAGGTGCTACCGCTCGACGCCTCCGTCGGGGCGCGCGTGGCTGCTCCACGCCCGAGCCTTACCGCTGGTCGCGACGAATTCATTTATACCTCGCGCATGACCGGTCTCCCGCAGGGCGACGCGCCCTATCTGCTCAACACTTCATTCACGATCAAAGCCGAGATCACGGTGCCCGAGAACGGGGCAGAAGGAATGATCGTGACCTCTGGAGGTCGATTCGCCGGGTTCGGGCTCTATCTGCTCGAAGGTAAACCGGTGTTTTGTTGGAACTTGCTCGACCTCGAACGGTTGCGCTGGGAGGGACCCGAAGCGTTGGCACCGGGCAAACATACCATCGAATTTGAATCGAAGTATGATGGCCTCGGGGTCGGCACCATGGCATTCAACAACTTCTCGGGCATCGGGCAACCAGCGGAAACCACGTTCAAAGTGGATGGCAAGATCGTGGATCAAAAGAAAATGGAAAAAACCATCCCGATCATCCTGCAGTGGGATGAAAGTTTTGACATCGGCTCCGACACCATCACCGGGGTCAACGACGCCGATTACACGCCGCCCTTCCCGCTCACTGCGGAGTTGAACAAGCTGACGATTACCGTCGATCGCCCCGAGCTTTCTCCGGAAGACGTCGAGAAATTCGAAGCGGCTCTTAAGAAAATGGAAGCGGGTCGTGAATGAGCGATCGGGCTACCAAACTCAATAATAGTCGATAAAATTTATGCGACCCATCCTCCGCACGATCTGCACGGTAGCGATGACGATCCTTCCTGTGCTGGCAGATGCCCAGTTACTGGAGGGACCACCCGCCCGGCCTGAGTTCAAATTTTCGACAGCGATGCCGTCCGACGTCGCCATCCCCGACCAGGTCGAGACTCGCCTGGGGACGCTCCACTTTGACAGCGGCGTTCCCGATGAGGCGACCGCTCAGGCTCTTTACGACAATCTCGATTTCCAGCGTGCTGTGCAGGCCTATCTGCTTGCCCTTCCGCCGGTGAATCAATTGGCGAATCGCAACGCCATCCTCTCGATGGGACCTGTTAACAAGACCGTGCCCATCTGGGAACAGTTGGTAGACTCCCGCACCGTTGAGCTGACGGCAAACGATAACACCCCTTACACATGGTTCTGGCTCGACCTCAAAGATGGTCCGCTCGTTCTGGAAGTGCCCCCCAAGGTGCTCGGGTTGATTGATGACATGTGGTATCATTGGGTGGCCGACGTCGGTATCACGGGCGTGGACAAGGGGCAGGGCGGCAAGTATCTGCTTTTGCCACCAGGCCACGAGGGAGACGTGCCGGAGGGTTACCACGTCGTGTCATGCCCGACATTCCGCGTATGGCTTGCCTGGCGCAGCTTCCTCGTCGACGGCGATCCGAAGCCCGGCGTGGAGGAAGTGAAAAAGTTCACCAAGATTTACACCCTCGACCAGGCGGACAACCCACCGGAGCTCAATTTCGTGAACATGTCAGGCAAGCCCTTCAGCATGGTCGGCCCATCAGGTTACTCCTTTTGGGAGATGCTCAACCAGGTGGTGCAAGAAGAACCGACCGATACCATCGATCCCACCACCCTCGGCTTTTGGGCATCGATCGGCATCCAGAAGGGCAGGCCCTTCGCCCCGGACGAGCGGATGAAGAAAATTCTCACCGAGGCTGCAGCTGTTGGAGACGCCACTGCCCGCACGATTTCTTATCGTTTCCGCCAGAAGGAGGGTTATTTCTTCGATGACCTGAACTGGCGGCTGGCTTTCGTCGGCGGTTACCAATTCGAATGGCAACCTGGAGTGGCCAATCTTGATGCCTCCGCTTTCTTTTTCTTCCTCGCCACCGGGGTGACACCGGCAATGGACACCAAAATCGTCGGCGAGGGTTCCACCTATCCATGGACGCCTTTAGACTCTGAAGATCGGCCATTGGACGGCGGAAAAAGCTACAAACTTCACCTCCCGCCCAACGTTCCCGTCAAAACCTTCTGGTCGGTCATCGTCTATTCCACGCAAACCCGTTCGATGCTGCAAACCGACGATCAATTCCCCAGTGTGAGCAGCCAGAACGAGGATCTGTTGGTGAACCCGGACGGCTCGGTGGACCTCTATTTTGGTCCCAAACCGCCCCCTGGCAAAGAACCCAACTGGGTGCAAACTATTCCTGGCGAGACCTGGTTCACCATTCTGCGGCTCTACGGTCCGCTGCAGCCATGGTTCGACAAGGAGTGGAAGCCAGGCGAGATCGAGCTTGTGGAGTAATGGGTCAACCACCGCCCGTTTCACCGCCTCCACGCTGCACAGGGTAAATGAACTGACCCGGCAAGCGCTCGGCTCACTCAACGACTCTCTATTTGAGAATGTCGCGGCCTCACTCGGTCTTTGCTGGCTGCAATTCCACAGCGGAAGTGGCGATCTGGATATTGCCATGTCTGGGCCCTTACGCCGAGGTGATGGTCAGGTGATAAGGGCGGGCGACCGCCCTTCCCATGATGGTCCGTGGCTTTTTTATTGAACCAACAGGGCACCTTCAAGTAATGCCAGACGGATGGTGAGTCAGGTTACCCAGATGGTCTTCCGAGATCCCGAAGTGCTTCGCGAGGGGATCCGAGGAGCCAATCTTGAAGTCAGTAAGATCAGCCGGTCTCAGGCCCCCAGCCGAATCCTGCGCCTCGCCCTACCGGATACCAGCTTGGATCTGCTCTCGCTCGGTCCATCACTGTGGGCCACTGGCGGTATGCCGAAAGACTTTTACACCTTGATATTCGTCACGACCTGTCCTTCTAAAGGCTATACACTCAATCTTGGGACGGAGCATCTGGACGGTTATCTTGGCATCCTGCCGCCAGGGATCGCGCTCGATGCGATCACGCCGGAAGGTTACGCGCATGCGGCGCTCGCCATTCCTGAAGACCTTTTTAAAGAGGAACTGTCGTGGCAATTCCCCGAGATCGCCGAGCACCTTCTGACGCGCGGCGGCACCATGCGCGTCGATTTGCATGCCGCCGGACTGCTGCAATCATTGGTGAACCGCATCGATGGAATGATCCAGACCGAACCGGAGGAGGCAACCGACCCTTGGATTTTAGAGGAGATGCAGACCGATTTGCTGTCTGGATTTATCGGTGCGTTGCAGGATGGCTGTGCGAAGGCACATGTAAGGCAAGACGTCCGTCAGAAACAGCTCAGAAAAGTTCGCGAATACGTGGCGGATCATCTTCATGAACCTGTTCGAATGGAGGATCTCTGCCGGGCGGTTGGGTTGAGCAAACGGAGTTTGCAATATCTCCTGCGCAAATATTTGGGAGTCACACCCGTGGCCTATTTGCGAAAGCAACGGCTCAACGCCTGTCATGGCGCCCTGCTTGAAAGCGGTCCCAGACCGGGCGTGATCAAAGAAATTGCGCTTTCCGCTGGGTTTTGGCATTTCGGCCATTTTACCGCAGCTTACAAGCGGCTGTTTGGCGAGATGCCATCTGAGACACTGGCGCGTGGAGTAACCCAGGGTTTTGTGAGTGGTGAGACGGATGAGCCAGCCAGAGGGGGATGAATGCGGGGCTTGAACCAGAAAGGGTTCCGGTTTGTGTTCATATTTTTGCAACTCCATCCCCCCACGTTTCCCGCTTGGCATAGATGGATCGGCGGACGGTGCTCAAAGGGTTGGGAGCCGTCGTCGGGCTTCCCTTTCTGGAGGCCATGCTTCCCATCACCCGATTGCATGCGACCAGATTTTCAGTCGGCTTTTCCAGGCGGATTCTCCGAGGGAAGCCTGAGTTTTACGCCACGGACGAGACTTGGTTTGCCGATCAGGATGGGTTTGACCGTTCGGCTTTCCTCGGTTTCACAACAGGCCGAGATCGCGGAAAGTCGCGTCGACATGTTGGAAATGGTGAGATGGGGAACAGAGACGCGCAATTTCTTCGGGAGATAAATGGGCGATGATCTCTGGTTCGGCCAGGAGGGTGTCGGCGAGTGGGGTGCCGGTTTCCCAAGTGCGCATGGCGGCGCGTTGCACGGCTTCGTAGGCGTTTTGACGGCTGATTCCGGTGCGGGTGAGGGCGAGGAGGATGGTCTGGCTGTTGTAAAGGCCGTGGGAGAGGGCGAGGTTGCGCTGCATCGCCTCGGGATAGACTAGGAGTTTGTCGACGAGATCGGTGAGTTTGTGGAGCATGTAATCGAGCAGGGTACAACTGTCGGGCAGGATGATCCGTTCGACACTGGAATGGCTAATGTCCCGTTCATGCCAGAGCGCCACATTCTCCAGGGCCGCCACGGCGTGACCGCGGAGGACGCGGGCGAGGCCACTCAGGCGTTCGCCCATGATGGGGTTGCGCTTGTGGGGCATGGCGGAGCTGCCTTTTTGGCCGACGGCGAAGTATTCCTCCACTTCTCGGACCTCGGTGCGTTGGAGGTGGCGAAATTCGGTGGCCCACCGGTCGATGCTGCAGGCGATGAGGGCGAGGGTGTTGACAAATTCGGCGTGGCGATCGCGTTGGATTACCTGGGTGGAGAGAGGATCTGGAGAGAGCCCGAGGCGGGCGCAAACTTGCTGTTCAACTTGGGGGTCAAGGTGGGCGTGGGTCCCTACGGCTCCGCTTAATTTGCCGACCGCCACCCGGCAGGCCGTCTGATTCAGTCGCTCGCGGCCCCGACGGAATTCATCAAACATCAGGGCCAGTTTGAGCCCGAACGTGATCGGCTCGGCATGCACACCGTGACTGCGTCCGATCATCGGGGTCGCTTTGAATTCGAGGGCACGTCGGGCGACCACTTCGAGGAGGCGAGCGAGTTTGGCATCCAAGAGGGCGCAGGCTGCCTTCATTTGGACTGCGAGGGTGGTATCGAGGATGTCGGATGAGGTGAGCCCCTGATGAATCCAGCGGGCCTCGGGTCCGATGGAAGCGGCCACATTTTCCAAAAAGGCGATCACGTCGTGATTGGTGACCTTTTCAATCTCCAAAATTTTGGCGACATCAATCCGGGCCTTTTGCCGGATCACTTGAGCGTCGCCTGTTGGGATCAACCCAAGCTCGGCCATCGCTTCGCAAGCCAGGATCTCGATTTCAAGCCAAATGGCGTATTTGCGCTCGTCCGACCAGAGTCGGCGCATGTCGGGCAAAGAATAACGGGCGATCATCCGCGTTTATGGCGCGGTGATCGCCCGTTGAAAACCCGAAAATGAGGTGAAACCGAATCGGAAGGTTCGTCCGGTGCCGGAAGTTGCCAAGGAACAACGTCCGAACGGGGGAAGAGGTCTTTACATTCGAACGTGAGCCCGGACTTTTTGGCCGTGCGTTTCGAATCGGACCATCCCACTTTCCAGCAGGTCGGTCACGGCAGCGACGGTTTCTCGGGAGTTTTTAGAAACAGAACTCACCGTTTGGATGAGATCGCCAAAACTCATGGGGTGACGGGCAACTTTGCGGATGTGCTTCTTCATAGTAATTGATCCTGCAAGTAAAAAGAGCACAAGGGATGCCAGCCTGGGAAAAACGGAGCTGAACAGAGAAGCGAAGGGGGAATGGGAGGGGAAGAGACTGTCAAACCCTCATAAAATATGACACGCGTGTAAAAAAATACTACAGACCGTTATTTGGTGCAGGGGGCGAGGCCTCTTCCCCATCCTTTGGACCGATCAGGCCAGCCGAAAGGATGAGTTTGGTGGCCTGCTCCATCGTGAGGGTGCTGTCCTGCACGTTTCGTGTGTTGACCACCATAAGGAGGCCGGTCATCGGGTTTGGGGCGGTCGGAACGAAAACGCTCACCATTTCCTCCCCCATTTTGGGGTCGTAAAAAGAACCGGTCATGAAGCCGATGAGACGATGGCCGGTTTGGGGGTAATTGATATAGACCACGCGTTTGAAGCGCATCCCGGAACTGAAATTGCGAATGGAGTCGATGACCTGTTTAACCGCAGCGTAAATGGTGGCGACGAAGGGGACTTTGAGGAGGAGGCGTTCGGTAGCTTCGATGATTTTTTGACCCAGCACATTGGTGGCCATGAAGCCGATAAACAGAAAGACGAGTAGCGTGAGAAAGAAACCGACGCCTTGCCGCCAGGCTTCGCTTTCGGGTTCTCGCCCGATGCGCAACAGCCGCAACAGCGGTTCGCTCATTTCGCTGATTTTGTCGTAGGTAAAGGCCAAGACCGAAAAGGTGACCACCAAGGGCACCGCAACCAGCACCCCGGTTAGCAGTCGGTTGCGAAGGATAGTGAGGAAGGAGCGCAAGGGGGACATCAGCGAAGGGAGGCGGGAGGCGGGAACCAGGATTCACCGAAGGACTTTCAGGGCGATGAACCCCAAGATGCCCAGGACGGTGAAGATCACAAAGAACAGCTCCAAACGTTTTTCGATCATGGGACGAAGCTTTTCGCCGCCCCAGCGGACGAGACCGGCCACCATGAAAAACCGGAAACCGCGCCCGATAAAGGAGGCGAGCACAAAGGGGAGAAAAGGGAAGGCGAAGAGCCCGCTGGCGATCGTGAAGACCTTATAAGGAATCGGGGTGATGGCTGCCACGAGAATGCCGACGAAGCCGTAAGCATCATACCAGCCCTGGATTTTATCCATAATGGCCTCTCCATGGTAAAGCTGAACGATCGGAGCCCCGACCGTTTCCCACAACCCGAGCCCGATGGCATAACCGAGCATGCCACCTAGGACCGAAGCGATGGTGCAGTAAAATGCGGCTTTGATCCAAAGTTTAGGATGCGCAAAGCAGATGGCCAGGAGCAGCACATCGGGTGGGATCGGAAAAAAGGAGGATTCGATGAATGAAATGCAGGCGAGGGCGAAGATCGCGTGCTTGGTTTCAGCCCACTTGAGAGTCCACGCATAGAGGCGGCGCAGCAGATTGGGCCGTTTGCCAGGGGACGCGGTTTCTGGAGCCGTTTCGATCGGGGTATCCATGGGTCCGGAGGGATAAGCGAACCCAAGAATCGGCGCAACGGAATTTGCCAGCATCTTCACCCACCCAGCACGATAGCCTGGCGAAACAGGGGGTGCCGAGTGTGAGAAAAACCGCTCCAGCCGGCGAGCACGGCCAGGTCAGCCAATTCGCGATGCGAAAAGGCCTGTCGGATGGAGAGCCGGGCGTCATGCACGGTTTCCGGGTCCCGCATGAGCAGGGTGGTCAGCAGCTGGATTCCAACGGTCGCAGCAGGCGTCCGCTCCAAATCGGCCAGCACCACCAGCGGGATTCGCCAGCCCCGCATCCGCCCCAACAACCGACAGGCGTCATCATTGGAAAAATGGTGCAGCGCCAGAAAACAGGTCACAATATCGTATTCGTCATCCGGTTCATAGTGCAAAATGTCGGCCTGCTGAAAGCGAATCGGGCGTTTGCCCGCATGCTGCTGCGCCAAGGCCAAGGTGGCGGCTTGAAAATCGACCGCCGTCACCGTCACCCCGTGAGGCCCGTGCGGCAGACGGTCGAGTAAGTGGACAGGGAGATCGGCCAGCCCGCAGGCCAGATCGAGCCAGCGAAGGGGGTGGCGCCCCCGCACCCACGGTAAAAGCAGGGTCTCGGCCAATTGATAAGCGCCAAACCAGGCGTTCAGCCGTCGGAGATTATCCAGGGTGGTCCGGAGCGCATCGGAGAGGGGCGGATCGGCGTCCATCCATTCCTTGCGCAGAGGGTCAAAGGGCCGTCGGGCGAGGCTGGGGTAACTCATGGCAGCAAGGCCAAGAAGGCGAGCATGCGACCAGTCCGGCCTTTCTCCATGCGATAGGAATAATAACACTGGGGCTCGGCGGCGGTGTCATCGCCACAGTCCAACACCACTTGAGCGCCGGCTTGGCGGGCTTCCTCACGGATGCTTTGCGCAAAATCGATCTCGTAATGAGGCGGTCGAATGCAGGGGCCGATTTGCACGAGGATGTCGGCAGGGCGGCTCCCGTAGGCCACCGTGAGCAAACGCAACCCGCGGCGAACAATCCCGAGAGCGCTTCCTTTTTTCCCCGAGTGCAAGAGGGCGATGGCTCTCCGAACAGGATCGACGAGATAAACCGGGGCACAATCGGCCACGTAAATCCCCAGACAAAGACCCGGCACAGCGGTGGCCAGACCATCAGCCGAATCGCCTAAATCCCCGACCGTCGACCAAGGCCCGCGTGGGTCGGCGATCACCACGCGGTCTCCATGCACTTGGCCGACTGTCACGAGTGGCATTTGTCCGGCCCCGGCCTCCTGCAGCGCGGCGCGGTGGGCGGCTTCCAACCGATGGAGAGCCTCCTCGCGATGGGTATCGACCGGCACCCCAGGAATGCGCGTGATGAACCCATGGCAAAGGGCCTCAACGTGCGCCAGGGACGGGAATAACTGAAGGGGCGTTGGGGTCACGAACGATGGTGGGTCGGCGAATCCGGTTGCGGTCGGGGTTCATCAATGGGTCGTCCAAACGGGCTTCATATTGGGTGTTGTAGGCGGTGGCGCGGATGACATCGACCAAGGCGATGGTATAGAGGAAGCGGGCCTCCAGCTCAGTCACTTGCGCACTGGTGAGCGCCACCCGGGCGTCGAGGACTTCGACTTGGGTGGCCGCACCCGCCGCGAAGCGGGCCTCGCCGAGCTCCAAGGCTTCCATTGCTTGTTCTACGTTTTTCTCCTGACTAGCGATCAGCGCCTTGGCCTCGACCAACCGGGAATAGGCATCTTGCACTTCCAACTCCACGTCCCGTTCGGCCTCCGCCAAATTGATGCGGGCGACTTCCAGTTGGGCTTTGGCTTGTTCGATCAAACCTTTGGTTTCGAATCCGTCAAAAATATTCCAGGAACCGGTCACCCCGATAAACCAGCCTGAATTCTTTTGGTTCACGTTGCCTGCGGGTGGGTTGCGGGTCAGATACCCGCCGGAAGCCGCGAAATTCGGGAGGTAACCGGATTGAGCGGCTTTGATTTGTTCCCGTTCGATCTCCACATTTTGTTCTTGGACGCGGAGGAGCGCTCGATGGCTACGGGCGTAAACGAGGCCTTCTTCCAGGTCAAACGGGGGTGGATTGGTAATCAGATCGCCGACAACATCCACCGGCGGTTCCGGAGAATCGAGTTTGCCAGGGTTAATCCCGAGCAGGTTGGCGAGGCGGAAGCGGGAGAGCCGGTAAGCATTCTCGGCAGAGATGAGGGCGGGCATGGCATTGGCGACCTCGACTTCGGCACGCAACACATCGAAGCGGGGGACGGTCCCGGCTTCAAACCGGTTTTTGGTATCCTGTAGTTGTCGATCCAGCAATTGGATGGTCTGCTTTTGCACCTGGATCAGCGCGCGGTTGACGAGGACTTCGGCGAACTGTTTCCGCACGAGGGCGAGGACGTTGAGAATTGTCTCTTCGAGCACGTAATAACTGCTGCTGCGGGTCAGCTGGGCGATGCGAATGTTGGCCTGCACCAAACCGCCAGTGTAGAGCGGTTGGGTGACCTGAATCGTGACGCTCCAATTTGCATCGGAGGTATTACCGGCCAGCGTTTGTTGGGTTTGATTGAATTGGGTGCCCAGATTCGCAATCGGGAGCGCTTGGGCGGTCACTTGCAGAACCACGCCATAAGCATTCTCAATGTCCTGCACCGCGCGCAGCACATCGGGATTTTGGCGGATGGCAAGCCGGGTGGCCTCCTCTAATGACAGCAACTCCACCCCGGGAGCAACGGATGTCGGGCGGGTTTCCACCTTTTGGGCCGCAAGATTGAAGGCCAAAAACCCATTGAGGATCAACGGACAAAGGAGTCGCCTCCATAAAGAGGCGTGTCGGAAGTGAGGCTTCGCAGGAAGGAGCATGGAATCGTGGGAACGCGCCACCGTAACCGGCACCCAGCCGGGAGGCAACGCATAGGATCAAGGCCGCAAGCTCCAAAATTCAGGCGCGCTTGTCGACCCTTTCCGTGCGTGTGCATTCTCGTTTGGTGCGAAATAGGGCCGCGAACCTCTTGTCCACTTTCTTGTTGCGGACGAATGCAAGTCAATCGTCGGCATCACAAAGCCGATACGCCAAGTATCTGCTGATAGGTTGTCATCCTTTATATCGGATGTAACTCATTGAGCATCAATGGTTTGAGAAATGTAATGGAAAATTCACTTCTTTCCCATTGACAAGCCTCACGAAAGCCAGCATCACGGTGCGCATGTTGACTCTAGGAATGTTGGTATTCGTGCTGGCCACATTGGCCGTAGGGGTTTGGTGGGCTTGTCAAAACGACACCGATTTGACTTAACCCCCCTGTTTGATAAAGGCAGGGAGGCGTTGCGCCGCATCGTTTTTGGAAACATGGCGAGTGACTTCCCGGCATCGTCGCGGTGCCTTATCTTGCGATGGGGAGGAAGCGGTCTCCGTCAGGCTGCTCACCAGTTGACTCCTTTCGGGCGGGGTGGAATCATAAAGGTTCTCTCATGAGGCACATGCCGGAAGATCAACTCAATCAGCTGAAGCAGATGACGAATCAGCTGAACAACTATCTGCAACAGATCGCCGGTTACGCCCAGCGCTGCAGTCCGCTTGTGCAAAATGTGCCGTTGGCGCATAACTACCTGCAAAACGTGGTCGAATCTGCCAGCCACGCCGGAGATATTGCGCAGTCATTGTTGGAGACGCTCTACCAATTTGATGCGTTGGAAGGAGAGTCCCCTCCGGCGCAAGCCGCGGTTAGCGCGGAACCTCCGGCCCCTGCCCTGCTTCCCGTCGCCCCTCCCCCGCCTCCGATCCGGTTGCAGATGCAAAAAAAGCCGCCTGC
>CAZSPO010000020.1:0-17120 GCA_964608775.1 uncultured Chthoniobacterales bacterium
CGTTCGCGACCTCTTCTGAATCGCAGGAGACCAAAGAAACCGGCCACGCCAATCAAAACAGCGGTGTTTGGCTCGGGAATGACCACTCCGTTCACATCAAAATCTGTCATTTGGAAATTTCTTCCCCCCGTATTGGTAGTGTTAAAGATAAGGCCCACAGCTTCCACATTCTCGAAATCCACGGCTGAAAACGCGGGAAGCACCGTCGGAATACCAAAATCAGTCGCGGTTGGGGTGAAAAGTCCCCACTGTTTATCTGCCGCAGAGTTGTTGTCGAAATCGGTGAGCGTAAACGTCGTGCTGGTCGTTTCTGCCGCTTCGGATAGGTAGTAATTGCCACTGTCACGGATGACGAAGCGATACGTGGTGCCAGCATTAGTGCCATTGATGGAGACGGAAAGGGTGGAGCTGGAGTCGAATGATACAGGGTTGACATCGCCGCCGTTGAGGAACTGGCTTTGTTGCCAGAGGAAGAGTCCATCGGCCACTTTGGTGTTGGGGAAACCTCCAACGGCACTCGACTGGAATTCATCGTCTGCCGCTCTGAGTCGGAAAACACCACCAGGTGGGATAGTTGCGAAGTCCTCCGGAGGAACATCATTCAGATACTGCTTTTGATACCCCCCGAAGAAGTCGAGTTGGTTGTTGCCGGTGTTGAAAAAGGCGTCCGTGGTGCTGAACTCATACCGCAAAAGAACACCGCTCCCGGTATCGGTTCGCCCGGTGTTGGCATCGGAGGCAATCTCGGTGCCATCGAAGTTGACCAGAATGGTCGCCGAGGCGGAACAGGGGAGTGCCAAGAAAAGGAGGGGGAAGAATTTCTTGATAAACATGAAATCAGCCTTGGCTTTATCGAACGAAAGTTATACCCAAAAATACTCAAACTATTGAGCCTGATGCGGGTCACTCTGAAAATGGTCGCCGAAAAAGCGAGGCTTTCAATCTCCGGTGTCAGCCGGGCGTTGCGCCGCGATCCCTCGATTCCTGTGGCCACGCAGGACCGGGTTCAAACCGTGGCGACCGAGCTTGGTTACGTTCCCGACCCGGCCCTTGCCGCTCTTGTCACCCATCGCCACGGCCTGCGAACCGCCGCGAAGGGCAGCGTGATTGTGTTTCTACAGGAAACCGATCAGGAGCACGCCGCAGACCGGATCGCCCGGCAGGGGGTTGAAGAAGTGGCTGTCAAAATGGGATACCGGGTGGAGACGGAATCGCTCGCTCGGTTCAAATCACCCGCCAAACTGGAACGCATTCTTCTCACTCGCAACGTGGCCGGTCTGATTGTCGGGCGATTGGAGGATGCCGCCTCGCTGCGGTTCGATTGGGCGCGCTTTTGCGCGGTCAGTTTAACCCAACCCTTTTTCCGACCGCCCGTGCATATTGTCCGTCCAAATTTTTACCGCACCGCGCGGACCGCCTTTGGCATGGTGATCGGGCATCGGTTTCGCCGACCGGGGTTGTTAATTTATGGAGATCGGCGTTCGGAACACGACGCTTATGAGCGAAGTGCGCTTTTTGAGGAACAACGGGGGCTGCCTGAAAAGGATCGCGTGCCGATTCTGCGTCTGGCCGATCCGAAAAGTCACACGAAATTGGACGCATGGATGGAGCGGTGGCAGCCCGATGTCGTGATCTCCCATGTGGGCGGCGCATTTTTACATTGGTGTTCCGAATGCGGTGTCAACGTGCCGGATCAAGTCGCCTTCCTCTGCCTCGCTATCTGGCCCCAAAGCCCCAAAAGCTGGAGCGGTTACGAGATGCGCATGGACGCCGTCGGCAGGCTGGGCATGCGCCTCTTGGACGCTCATGTGCGCCATCGCCTGCTGGGGCAATCGGAGGACGGGCCATTGACCAGTCTGGTGAGCAGTCGTTGGTGCCCCGGCAGGACTTACCCATACCAGCCGGAGAATCTGGATGCGGAAGGTTTTGCTGCCATATACCCCGAGTTTGAATGAGCCCCCGCAGGAGCGGAACATTCCAGGTTAACAGGCGGCGGGCGCGAGTCGCTGGGACATGGTCGCCTGCCAATCGCGGTAAGCTTGGGGGGCAATCTCGCTCGGTTTAATTTCACTCCGCCCCCCCCAAAAGACGTTGGTGTAAGAGACCGGCATGCCAATCTCTGACAAATGGCGGTCAATGGCGGCCTTGTGTTCGAGCAGCCGGGGCTTTTCTGTTCCGTGCGCGACCGCCATGATATTGACGTTGCCAAACGCCGGCCCTCCCTCCCGCCAATAACAATGGGTGAGAATATGATGCCGCCCGATCTCGCTGCCGGCCTCGATTTCGCGTCCGGGCGGCACGGCCCAATGGAAGAGCCCGTTGAATTTTGTGACGCGTTCGCCGGTCTGAAGCGGTTTGACATGCTCAAGAAAGGTCGAAAATCGGCCGATGATCTTGCGGCTGGCGAGTGCTTCAGCCACCGCGTAAAATCGGCCGAGGGGTAAACCGGCTTCAGTCGCACGCGTTTCCCACGGGTGTTCGACGATTTCTTCCGGAGTAAACTCCCGTTTCAGAGCCACCAAGACGTTCCATTCTTCCTCATTCAGGATGACCGGTTCGACCCGGGTCATTTGGGCGGGGGCATCGGCTTTGTCGCCGGGCTCAATGGTTTTCCGGCGAACATGGCCGACGCCAAGGGCGAAAATGCCTTTTGCTGGCATCAATTTAAATGCCGTCGCGCCGGTCAACTGACAGAGTAAATCGCCATGAGCAGCCAGTGAGAAGCCGTAGGGGACTTTGAGGGTCGTCCAGAGTTTGTAAATGGATCCGGCCGTCTCCGCATCGGTCGAGCGGATGACCACATGGCCCGAAAACGGATCTTCGCGAAACATAAATTCGAAGGCCGCATCGAGCTTCTCCGCTGGCACTTGCCAGGCAACCAGGGCACCGTCCGCGAGATTGGTGGCGAGCAACGTCTGGCGGACGCGTCGAATGGTGCCCCCTTCCAGCATCGCGCGGATCCGGGCGAGCACGATGGGCAGTTCCACCCCCGACTGAGCGGCGATGGCGTGAAAGGGTTCGCGCACAAATCCCGCAATTTTATCTTCGGAGATGGCGAGAATGCGGGCATTGACAACGTCGTTGTGGTCGGCGGAAATGGACATGGGAATCAGAGAGGCTCCGGTTTGGGTCGCATAAAGTAAGCGAGCCAGATGCAAATTTCATAGAGAATCATCAGGGGCCCGGCGAGCGCCATCAGGGTGAGAAGATCGGTGGTGGGCGTGATGACGGCGGAAACAAAGATGATCGCCACCACGGCATAAGCCCGAGTTTTGTGCATTAACTCGAAAGTGAGTAATTCTAATTTGACGAGCACCATAATGACCACGGGCAACTCAAAGGAGAGTCCGAAGGCCAACGAGAGCTGGGTGACGAAGGAAAAATAAGCGGTGGCCGTCCAATCCGGCTGAATGTTAATCACCGCCGCATCACGATAGAAAAAGTCCAGGGCGGCCGGGAGCACCATGAAGTAAGAAAAGACCACGCCCGTCAAAAAGAGCCCGCCCCCGACAACGAGTGCGGGCAACACATACCGCTTTTCCCGCCGGGTCAGGCCCGGAAAGATAAAGTCTGCGACAAACTTCAAAATAATCGGGAAAGAAATAACTAGGCCGGCGTAGAACGCGAGTTTCAGAGAAATCGTCATCGCATCCGGCACATTGAGCGACCGGAGGCTGCCTGACATTTCCGGCACGGCTCGCCGAAGAGGATCCATTAAAAACTCGGTGATCTGGCCGCGAAAAATAAACGACCCGATCATGGCCACCACGATGGTGATGGCGATTCTCATGAACATCGTCCGCAGATCTTCGAGGTGTTCGAGGAACGGCTTGACCAAGCCTTCTTCCTGGATGGTGTGGACCATGGAATCAGCCCGGCTTTCGGAAGGGCTATCAGCAGGGCCATTGGAGGCATCATCACCCGGGGAATCTTCGGGGGAACGACGTTCGCGAAATTTGAAGAGCTTGCGGAGGATCATAACGAAAGACGGACTTTCCAGCTGTCCATTTCACGGCGGACATTCCCGAGCGCCGGAGCCCCGGTCGCAGACCTCGCATTGATTGAGCGGCGGACATCAAACAATGCCTGCACATCAGGGCCGAAGGCGGAGGAGGCCGCTTCGAAATCCGCCTGGGCCAAATGGTCCAGGGGAATCCCCCGAGCGGCGGCGGTGGCAACCAGTTTGCCAATGACTTCATGCGCATCGCGAAATGGCACTCCCCGGAGGACGAGGTGATCAGCCAAATCGGTCGCCAAGAGCAAGGGGTCGGCCAGCGCCGCTGCAATCCGTTCCGGATGAAAGGTGACCTCCCTCAACATGGCCGCGTAAATGGTGAGAACCGCGCGGACGGTGTCAATGGAGTCGAACAACGCTTCTTTATCCTCCTGCATATCGCGGTTGTAAGTCAGCGGCAGACCTTTCATCACGGTCAGAAGCTGCACCAAATTTCCATAGAGCCGCCCCGTCTTGCCACGGGCCAACTCGGCCACGTCCGGATTTTTCTTCTGCGGCATCAAGCTGGAGCCGGTGGTGAACGCATCGCTCAAGGTGGCGAATCCGAATTCACTCGATGACCAGAGAATGAAATCCTCGCTCAACCGCGAAATGTGCATCCCGATCAAAGCAAACGCCGCGTGCAACTCGATGAGAAAATCTCGGTCAGCCACGGCATCCATGCTGTTGCGGGTGAGGGCGGGAAACCCAAGTCGTTCCGCCACGAATTCGCGGTCAACGGGAATGGTCGACCCCGCAATGGCTCCCGAACCGAGGGGCATCACATCGATCCGGCGACGGGCGTCTGCGAGTCGGTCGACATCACGCCCCAGCATCTCAATGTAAGCCAGCAAATGATGGGCGAGGGGAACCGGTTGAGCCCGCTGTAGATGGGTGTATCCAGGGAGAATCAAATCGAAATGGGCGTCGGCCACAGCCAGCAAGGCGCGTTGCAGCTCGGCGATCAGCCCGATTATTTCATCCGTGACCTCCCGTAAATAGAGCCGGATATCGACGGCGACCTGATCGTTGCGACTCCGGGCGGTGTGCAGCTTGGCTCCAGCCGCCCCGATTTTCCGGGTCAAAGCCGCCTCAATATTCATGTGGACATCTTCCAGCGCCACGTCCCACTCAAATTCGCCGACTTCAATCTCCCGTCGGATCGTCTCCAACCCGTCGCGAATGCGCCCAAGCTCTTCCTCCGTCAAAATCCCAATCCGATGCAACCCCTCGGCATGCGCGACCGACCCGCGAATATCGCAGGCATAAAGACGCCAATCGTAAGAAACCGATTCTCCGAAGGCGGTCAGCAAATCATGGGTGGCAGTTTGAAAACGCCCTTTCCACATAAGGGGCATCACCAAACAACGGGGTCGCGGGGGCGTCAATGCCAGATCATCACCAAGCGTCGAAGGAAAATCCACCGAAAGGATGCAGCCAGTGAGGGGGCGGCAAACGTTGTCCCATTGGGTTACTTGACGCCATGGCCAATTTGCTCCGCATCCTCTCCCTTGTCCTCACCGTGATGGTGATTTTGGTTTGGGCGATGCTCGGTGCTCATCTGGGCTGGTCCCAGACCCGGGTGCCGACGGAACGGGTCGATCCGATCACGGAAATTAAATTCACCGAATACGAAGATCGTTTCGTGCCCGGTGTCGATTTTCTCGCGGTCGGCCTCGCCGGTTCCCTCGGTCTCGGGGTCATTGGCAGCTTGCTCGCCCGAAAAAGTCAAAAAAATCAAAACAGTCAACCTTCCTAACCATGAAATCCATCCTATCCATCCTCGCCCTTCTCGGTGTCGCCCTGGCCTCTGCTTCCGCTGGTCCTACGACCTTCGACTTCAAAGATCCCAAAGGGGTCAATAATGCGGTGTTCCAGCTCGACGCCCCCCTCGAATCGATCAATGGCACAGCCAGCGGCATCGCGGGCACGGTAACATTGGACCCTGAGAATCCGACGGAAATCAGCGGGACGATTGAAATTGACACCGTCTCCATGGAGGTGCCCAACCCGCTGATGAAGGAACATCTGCACGGGGCCGATTGGATGCATGTGGAGGCACACCCGAAGATCACTTTCGAGGTCAAAAGCATCGCCAACCAAAAGAAAGAAGGCAACACTGGCACGGCTGATGTGACTGGGGTTTTCACCATGAAAGGGATCAGCAAAGAGATCACCGTCCCGGTGAAAGTGACCTATCTCCCTGGGAAATTGGCGGATCGCACCGGGGGGAAGATGGAAGGAGACCTTTTGGTCATCCGCACGAATTTCTCACTGAGCCGGGGCGACTTTGGTATTAAGGCGGGGGAAGCCACAGACAAAGTCGCTGAGGAAATCGCGATCTCCCTCGCGATCGCCGGAGCCGCTCCCAAGAGTTAATGTCCCAATTTTAAAAGAAAGAAAAACGGCGGGAACGATCACCGGATTCGTTTGGCGACGGATACTTGGAGAGTCGTGAACCTTTCAAGGGGGGCTCCTTCATCAGGCCGGGCGCATCTCCGAAAAACGGGTTGCGCCCCATTCGCTTCCCGAATAAAGAAATCAATTTCCACGATGCCTCGTGGTGTAAAGGTAGCACGAGTGATTCTGGATCACTTTGTCAAGGTTCGAATCCTTGCGAGGCAGCCATGGGCAGCCGTTTTCTCAACACGCCAAAGGGGCAAACCTGGAAAGCCTGAGGAACGAAGGCCATCCTTGTGTGAGGTCTGAGCGTTTCTTGTTGCGTTGCGGCGCTTTTCTTTCGACAGCGCCCGCTGATTTTGGTTCTCACCAAGCGCAATATGCCTTCCGCTTCCATTGGCCAGCTCCTTCTCACCGGCGTTCCCGGCAAAACCCTTGATGCTGAAACAGCCCGCCGCTTCAGCCAGCTTCAGCCCGGAGGTTATATTTTGTTTGGGCGCAACATTGAGAGCCCCGCCCAACTTCGTCATCTCATTGATGACCTGCGGGATCTTTCGGAGGTTGAGCCCGTGATCACCATCGATCAGGAAGGCGGACGCGTTTCGCGGCTCCGCCTCATCGGGGAAGAACCGCCGAACGCCCGCCAGCTAAGGGAAAAAAATGATCTGGCCCTCATTCGGACCCACGGCACCCTCACCGGTCGTTTGCTGCGCCAGTTCGGCTTCAATCTTGATCTCTGTCCCGTGCTGGACATTGCTTTCGATGACGAAGCCGACAACTCCCTCAAAGGCCGCTGCTACGGGAGCAATGTCCCCGAAATCATCACGAAAGCTGGTGCTTTCAACGAGGCGCTCCACGCGGCAGGCGTGCTCAGTTGCGGCAAACATTTCCCCGGCTACGCTGCCGCCGCTGTCGATCCGCACGAAGCGGTCCCGGTCATCACGCGATCCCGGGCCGAGCTGGATGCCTGCGAATTGGCTCCCTTTCGCGCCTTGCTCCCCCAGCTCGATAGCCTGATGGTCTGTCACTCCATTTACCCCGCCTTCGACTCCGCCCGACCGGCCTCCCTTTCAAGACCGGTCATTGACCAGTTGCTACGCCGGGAACTCGGCTATGAAGGATTGGTGATGACCGATGATCTCGATATGGGAGCGATCCTTGATAGCACCCCGTTCGATGAAACGATGATCTGCGCCTTAGAAGCCGGCAATGATCTCCTGATGATCTGCCACCGCGTCGAGATGGGCGAAGCGGCTTTGGCCGCTGTAGATCGCGGTGCGGACCGTCGGGCCATCGACCGGGCTCTCGCATCGATCGCTCGCTTCAAGCGTCGACTAGCTCCGCCCGATCTTTTTGACGAAGCGGTTTTGCAATCAATCAACCAATCCATTTGGGACCTGCGCGTGGCAGTGCTTGGGGAAGAAAAAGCCCGGGAACGGAGTGTCGAAGACGGGAAACGTTCGCCCGTCGAGTTGTATTGACCCATCCTCACCAGCCCCCTACGTTTCATCCTTCATGCTGCCCCAGCTCGAACATCTGTTGGTGGTTCAGGACCGCGATCAGACGCTTCAAAAGTGCCGAAAACAACTGACGGCCCTTCCCAAGGAGCGCCTGATGCTCGAAGCGCGTCTCGCCCAGGCCAAAGCCGATTTTGAAGCCTCAAAATCTGATCTCCAACAGAACGAAGTCGCCCGTCACCAACTCGAAATCGAGGAACAATCCAAACGGGACACCATCGCAAAATACAAAACGCAGATGATGCAGACCCGGAAGAACGAGGAATACCAGGCTTTCATGCACGAGATTGCACAAGCAGAAGCGGCGATCAACAATCTGGAGGATCGCGAACTGCAACTCCTGGAAGAGCTCGATGCCATCCGCCCGGTCATGCAGGCGGCGGAACAGGCCTTTCACCAGCAGCAAACGGAAATCCACGACGCCCTCGCTGCGCTCGACCAGCGGGCAGCCGCCCTCGCTAATCGCATTGAATCGGTGACCGCTGAACGAGGGTCGCTCATTCAATCCATCGACCCCCCATTGCTCGAACTTTACGAAGCGCTTTTCAAAAGCAAAGGCGACGCGGCCGTCGTCCCCCTCGAACATGGCACTTGCGGTGGCTGCCATATGAGTGTCACGCTCACTATCAGTCATGCGGTCATGGCTGATCGCGAAATCATTCAATGCAACAACTGCGGTCGGATCCTCCACCGCACCGTCTAACAACGTTCTATCGCCCATGAAAACCTCCCTTCGTTCCCTCGCCCTTCTTTTTTTACCCGCCCTCCTAGCTGCTTGTGCCGTCATGGATGCCGGCGGCGTAAACAACACGGAAGCCCTTCTCGCTTCCTCCGCTTTCAAGCCGTTCGTCGCAGATACACCCGCCCGCAAACAATGGCTCGACTCCCTCCCGGCATATCAGCTCAAGATGATTCAGCGCGGCGACAAGGTCATTTATGTTTATGCGATGCCGGATAAAAACATGGTCTATGTCGGTGGCCCGAACGAATACGCCCTCTACCAGACAGCCCGCACCCAACAAGACATCGCGGGGCAAGATCGCATGGCCGCCGAAGCCCAGTTGATCGACAATGTCGACTTCGACGCGGTGGATGGCTGGATTGATCCTTCGGCGTTCTATTAAGCCCGCTCTGGTTGGAACCCGCGAGTTCGTCCGGAATTTTCGGCGGCTTATCGCTCGGAACCCATTGCCTGATAGCAACGGCATGGGAGGGGGTTATTAGCTTTATTTCATGCGTCTCCTCTTCCTCGCTGATTTGCATCTCCTGCCTGATTACGTCCTCACGATGACGGCGCAGCTTGAAGAGGTCGCTCGCGAGGTTCGGCCTGATGGCGTGATCATCGCGGGAGATCTTTCCGAATGCCATTTGGCAGAAGAGAGTTGCGCCCGCCTCCGGGCTCTTTTTCCCGAGCGACCTATTGCCGTCACCTTGGGCAATCATGATTATTGGATTCGCGATCGTCCTCTTGAAAGCACCACCCTGCCCCGCATTCTTTTCGAGTATTGGGAACCAGCGGCGCGGCGGCAGGGGATACATCTCCTTGACTTAGCCAACTTGGATCTTGGGCCTGTGGTGGTTTGCGGAGCCTATGCCCATTTCGATCTCGGTCATGCTCAACCCGGCTTGATATGGAATGGAAAACCGGTGACCGACCTGCATTACGCCACTGCTCTTCTGCCCGGAGATACAAAGGTGTATTGGAGCGATATGCTTTACATGCCCCGTGTCGAGGGAGACGCCGCCATTGCGCGCCGGGAGTTAGCAGGTTTTGCCACCCGTTACACTGCGGCTGTGGCTGAGGGGAAACCGGTGCTTTGTGCTCTGCACACCGTCCCTTTTTCGAGTCTCAACGGCCACCGCGATCCGCCTGGCGACATCGGTTGGTTTCGGCGTGCCTACTCCGGGAATGCGGCCATCGGTCGTTGGCTCACGGCCCAGCCAGTCCTGCCAGCCCTGGTGGTATGCGGCCACACCCATTGCCCGGTGCCGCTTCAGTCGATCGCCGGGATGCCCTGCATCAATCTCGGCTCTGACTACGGTCGTCTCCGCTGGTATGCGGCCGATTATTGAGAGGAAAAGATGGCTTTATGAATCGGTGGCATTGGGAGGTGGCAGACTGACTCGTAGCACCCGGGCCGGTCCATCCACTGGCTCTAATTCCGTCTGTTGGAGCAGGGTTGGCACGAGAAAAAATTGCCCGACACCAAAATCCGTCTTTCCACATCGCACTCGCCCCTCCAACACGGCGAACACGGCGAACTTCCGTTCTTGCGCCAGAGCGGGGCGAGGTGTTTCGACGGCGAGACGGTCCACCTCGAAAAGGTCGCAGGCGACCAGCGTTTCACCATTTGCCACCCCGAGCGAAGGTTCGAAGTCATCCCACAAAATTGACCGAAGCGATTCTTCCAAATGGAGCGTCCGCAATTTCCCGTCGAGACCGGTGCGATTCCAGTCAAAGACCCGGTAAGTTGTGTCACTGTTTTGTTGAATCTCAAAAATCAAATTGCCCCGGCCAATGGCATGCAAGCGTCCGCTCGGGATAAACATAAAATCATCCTTGCCCACTTCCAGCCGATGCACACAGTCCGAAGCGCTGCCTTGGTCGAGAGCTTGTTTGAAGTCGTCGGGTTTCACCCCGGTTTTGAGGCCGACGAACAATTCGGCGGCAGCCTCTGCCCCCACGACATACCACATCTCGGTTTTCGGTTCGCCTCCCAATGCTTTTGCGATAAAGGCGGGGGGATGCACTTGGAGCGAGAGGACTTCTTGGCAATCGAGGATTTTTATCAGCAAAGGAAAGCGGGCGCTGTCGGGGAGGAGGGTTCCAAACAGTTCTGTCCGATGGTCAGACCAGAGTTCGTGCAAGGTTTTCCCACGCAACGGACCGTTGTGCACGACGCTTTGGGCCTCGGGCCGGTCGACTAATTCCCAGGACTCGCCAATGATAGCACCGGGGGGTAAGGAACGTCCGAAAACCGTTTCCAAACGGCGACCGCCCCAGACGCGCTCCATGTAAACTGGTTCAAATAAAAGAGGGGAGTCTAGATGCATCAGTGATGAAACCCGCCCCCCTTCTTGGCTGCATTGTCTCTAGACATATTGGGACCTTCGCGATGGGGAGGGCAAAAGGCAAGTGTCCGCCGTTGGCCGGGCACCACTTAGCTGCGGATGGCGCGGCTCATTCATAGATTCTCCTCGGTGTTCACCAGGGAACTTGGAGTCGGCGAACTGTCGGTAAACGGAGCTGGGACGTGCAGGTCGAGGGGGGCGTCGTGCTCAAGTTCCCTCCGGCAGACAAAGAAAAAATCGCGACGCGTGGCGGTTCGTCGGATGTCATGAAGAAAGGGGGGGGAAAGACCGGCTCCAATAAAGTTCAGATACTTTTTCATCTTGTGCACTTGGGCGGGCTCGGGAACGCCTGGCGTAGTGGTCGCCTCGAACAAACGATGGATGTAAGCCAACAAATCGTGGCCAACGGGTTGAAAGACAGGGCGTTGCGCAGCCGCATCACGAATTTGCTGAAAGACCCAGGGGTTCCGAATCGCCCCGCGCCCGATCATTAAGCCGTGCGCCCCAGTGGCCGCGAGCAGGGCGAAGGCGCTTTGCACAGAATCCACCCCTCCATTGGCCAGGACAGGGCAAACCATCTTGGCGACCGCCTCGGCGATGGGCCGGGTATGCACCCATGGGCGGTAGCGCTCGGAAACGGTGCGTCCGTGGATGGTCAGGAGGTCGATGGGTTGCCGGGAAAAGGTGTCGATCAGGCGAGGAAACTCTGCGGCGACCTCGAAGCCGACCCGGGTCTTGACGGTCAATACGCCTGGCACCGCATCGCGCAGAGCGGTGATCAGGCGCTCCACGCGGGCCGGATCCCTCAGCAGGCCACCCCCGGCACATTTCCGGTAAACTACCGGGGCTGGACAACCGAGATTCAGATCGATCCCGTGGGTGGGAAACCGAATCAATTGGCGCGCAGCATCGGCCAATTGCAATGGGTCATTGCCAATGAGTTGGGCGATCACCGGGCGACCGGTGTCGTTTTCGGTGATGGAACGGAGGATTTCCCGGTTGGGACGGAATCCCGGGGTGACGCGAAAATATTCGGTGAAGAACAGATCGGGTCCACCGAATTCCATCATGAGACGCATGAAGGCGAGGTCGGTCACATCCTGCATCGGTGCCAGGGCCAGCAGGGGACTTGTTAATCGGGGGGTAAACAAGGAGCCGTCAGCCCTCTTCCGGTCGGTCGGCCCGGGTTTCAAACCGGGTGTATTCTTTGAGAAACGTCAGTTTGACCTCGCCGATCGGGCCGTTTCGTTGTTTGGCAATCATGAGTTCCGCTTCGCCGGCTCGGGATTCCCTTTCGTCATCATCGGCATAGACTTCGGGACGGACAAGGAGACCGATAATGTCGGCATCTTGTTCAATAGAACCGGATTCCCGGAGATCGCTCATGCGGGGTTTGCCACCTCCGCGCGTGTCGGGCTGGCGATTGAGCTGGGCGAGGACGATAATGGGGAGCTGTAGTTCTTTGGCGAGAGCTTTGATTCCTGCGGAGATTTCGGCAATTTCAAGCTGCCGATTGTCTTGGGCGCGCCGACTCGGAGAACGCAGGAGCTGGAGGTAGTCGATGACGATCAGTTGAATGTCGTGTTGAGACTTCATCCGGCGGGCCTTGGCGCGCAGTTCGAGCACGGAAATGCTCGGGGTATCATCGATAAACATGGGGCAGGTGGCCAGCCGACTTGCGGCGGCGGTGAGCTGGCTGAAAAGCTGGGCGGGCATGAAGCCGTCCCGAACTTTTTTAGGATTCACCCGGGCCACCGAACAGAGCAGTCGTTCCACCAGCTGAGTGGCGGTCATTTCCAAGCTAAAAATCCCGACCCCTTGGCCAAACTCGAGGGCCACATGTTCGGCGATATTCATCGCAAGCGCGGTTTTTCCCATACTCGGTCGGGCGGCGATGACGAACATTTCGCCGGCATGCAACCCCGTGGTCATCTCGTCCAATTTGATAAAGCCAGTGGGGAGCCCAACCACCTGGCCTTTGGTCTGATAAAGCTTCTCAATTGCGCTCATGGCATGGAGCACCGCCTCCTTCATCGGCATGACCCCTGTGCGCACGCGTTGATCGCTAATTTCAAATATTCGCTGCTCCACCTCATCCAGGAGGGTGTTCGGATCATCCTGCCCGTATCCCCTTGCGGCGCAGTCGGTGCATGTCGTGATGATTTTTCGAAGCGTGGCCTTTTCCTGCAATATTTCGAGGTAATACGAGGCGTTGGCTGCGGTCGGCGTATAAGTGAATAACTGGGTGACAAATGCCGGACCGCCCACCTTGTCCAGACGCCCGCGGTCCGCTAGTTCTTGGGTCAACGTGATGAAATCGATCGGCTTCGATTCATTCCAGAGCTCAATCAGGGAGGTGTAAATGATCTGATGGGCAGGCAGATGAAACGCGGTTTCATCAATCTGCTCAATGCATGTCCCCAGTAACTCCCGCTGGGAGATAAGGATACTCCCAAGCAGCCCCTGTTCGGCTTCCAGAGAATGGGGAAGAGACCTGTGAATAACTTGTGAGCCATTCTCTGTCCGTTTCCGCCCAGCAGGCCGATTCTCCGAGCCCCCGTTGCCGGATGGCGGGATCGGATCAGAAGGTGGAAGCTCGTCACTCATGCATTTTAGGGCGGAGGGGAAAGAGGCTCAAAAAAAACGGATTCAGCAAGCCGACAAATCCCTTTTTGGGTGAGTCAATATGCTTCCCCCCCCATCGTTCAGATCACCAAAATGGCTTTTATGAGGCGGGGAAGGGCGGAATTCGAGACGATCGCGCTGCACGAATGGGTGACGGCAACTCGGCAGGCAAAGGCGATATTTAACCTCGGTGACCAACCAGGAGGCGACTGAAGTTAGGAACCATGGGAGTCAAACGAAAACCGTTGGCATCAATCCTCTAAGGCTTCGCCAGCAGCGGGGGCAGGTTTTTCTACTTCGACCCGAACCGTAAATTTCGCCACCACCTCGGCGTGCAATTTGACCGGCACATCGAATTCGCCGGACTCTTTGATATTGCGATCCAGTTGGATGCGGTGTTTTTCGATTTCCTTGCCCCCCAGCTCGGCGGCGAGCTTCTCCGCGATATCATTGAGGCTGACAGATCCGAATGCTTTGCCTGTTCCGCCCACATTGAGGGTGAAGGCGAGTTTGACCTTGTTGATTTTTCGAGCCAGCTCGTGGGCATCATTTAATTCGGCGGCCTCGCGAAGCGCCCGCTTAGCGCGGAGCCGCTCGATTTGCCGGAGTGTCGTCGGGTTAGTTTCGTAAGCGAGCCCACCCGGGATCAGGTAATTACGGGCATACCCTGGGCGCACCTTCACGATATCGGCTTCGGCCCCGAGGTGGGGAATGTTCTCTTTTAAGATGACGTCCATGAGTGCCATAGGAAATATAAGATTCAGTCGCGGGGGAGGAAAATGCAGGAGAGGATGCCATGAGTCAAGCGCTCGGTCGAAAAAGTTTGCAGATGAAAATTCTGTCGAGTGAACCCTCCTCTCGGGTCAAAAGACAACGGGAGCTGAGACCACATTGACGGAGCGGGGGCGGGTGACGTTATCGCGGGTTTCCTCGACGGTAACGACCGCCCCGTCTGCGAAGGTGACGGAGATGGTGGCGACGGCGATTAGCTCATAGACGTAGATCGGTTTGCCAAATTTATCATACGCACCGGTAGCGCGAGCCTGTCGTTCGTAGGTGATAAATTCCCAGACGTCCTTGCGCCCGTCGCCATCCACTCGGGCCCGGGTGTTGGTCGGTCGACCGAGGCTCGCGCCAACTTCTTCAGCCGTCATCCCGAGGGCGACCTGTTTGTTGGCGATTAATTCGCGCACGGCCTGAAATCGCTCGTAAGCCGTCCGGACCTTCTCCACAAAATCGTCGCCAAGATTCTCGATTTGCTCTCGGGCCACCCAGCCTGAAACATTGCCCTGCTGGGCGCGGCCTTTCACCCGAACCGCGTTTTCGGCTACCGCCTGCAGTTCTAAACGTTGACCGGGCCGGAGAGTGCCGAGGGAACGCTGAAAATTAAGTTCAAAAAAAATGGGAGCTGGCTGGCGAATGAAGACGTAATGGCGCTCGTCGGTGATATCTTCTAGGTAAGCGGCTCCGGGTTCGCGGAAAATGTCGCTGGCAACCAGCCAGTTCGCCGATAGGCAAGCTGCCACTAGAGCAGAGCAAAGCAGATTGCGCATGGGGGAAAACTACTCCTCGCCGACTGGAAATCGAGTGAAAAAGGAGACGACAACTCTCCGCAATTGCAAGGGGGAGGCTGTTGGGGAGGCTGTTGGTTAGCGCCCCCTCTACCGGCGGTCGGGGTCGAACCGACACTCCCTTGCGAGAACTGGATTTTGAGTCCAGCGCGTCTGCCAATTCCGCCACGCCGGCTTGGAAGAGAAAACAATTAACGGGTGCGTCTGCCGGATTGCAAGTCGGAAACGCGATTTGGAACCGCGATTTGTTACAAAACCGTGACAGAAAAAAGCTGGCTAGGGAATCTCGGGTCGGTCACAACTTCTCTCCTATGGTTGACCAACTAATTACTTCGATTTCCGAGCGTCTGAACTTGGATGCAAGTCCTGTGCGCCAAGGAGTGGCGACCCTTCTGAGGTTCATTCAGGAAAAAGTGCCGGGAGAAACCTCGTCGGCGCTCATTGAAAAGATTCCAGGGGCCTCGGCTCTTTTGCAAGAAACTCCAGAAGCCCCATCCGAAGGAGGCGGCCTCCTCGGAGGGTTGATGGGGGCGGCTTCTTCGATGATGGGCGGGCAGGCTGGCGCGGTGGCCGAAATCAGCGCAAAGCTTGAAAAGTCCGGAATACCCTTGGACAAAATCCCAGGCTTTCTCGATGTCTTTAAAGAGAAAGCGATCGACCTAGCCGGTCCAGAAACCATGAACAGCCTCCTCGGCTTGTTCGGTAAGAAAGAGTAAATCCCGGTTTCCAGCCCAACCTAACCCCCACTGGTTCATAGAAGCAGAGAGGGGTTGCGCCGCAGATTATTATGCAAAGCGCGAAGTCCAGACGGTGGCGTTTCCGCTATGATGCGTAACCGCCTGAACGACAAGGGCCTGCGCTAAGAGATTACCCAACCACACCTCCTTTTATGAACCAGTGAGGTAAACCTGAACGACTCCGCCATCATGATTCCCGAACTTCGCGAGCTTACTGAACAAATTGAAAAAATGCTGCCGTTATACAACGAGCTGCAAAATGCCGAAGCCAAGCAGGCAGCGGAAAACCTGGCTTGGAACCTAAAAAAGGTCCGGCGAGAAGCGGGCGCAACCCCGCTCGACCCATCCACTTGGCTGACTTACAGCCGGGGTGATTTTGCCTTGATCGCCGCCGCCATGGTTCCGGATCAGCCGGGAGCGAAATTTGCAGCGGAATTTGAAACCCGCTCGGCCGGTTTGGCGTCCGTGCTAGAAGGACCCCCCCCGACCGCTATCGCCCCAGCCCCGACGATGGCGAGCACGCCGGACGGAGCCGCAACCACCCCCCCCGCAGCCGAAGTCCCTGCATTCGATCTGGTTGCCTTTTTGCGTGAAGCCGCTTCCGCTTCGAGCGAGAAATTGCAGTGGGAAACTTCGGTCGTCGATCTCATGAAATTGTTGGGACTCGATGCCAGCTCGGACGGACGGCGGAAACTCGCTGGCACGCTGGGGTTGTCAGACGAAGCGATCGCCCAACTGGGAAGCGTCGCCGGGAACAGCCAACTGCACAGCCGCCTGTTGGAATACTTGCAATCCTCTGGCGGAAAGCCGCCCCTCGTCGCCTGAGCCGACCCGAGTATCCCAGGTTGAGCTTCCTGGGCATTATTTGCGCCCTCCCTCATTTTCTCAGGCTCAAATTCAATCGCCGGAAATTATCGATGCCGCGGGGAATCCCCCCTATGCCGCTCAGAAATTCCGTGTGTCTCGGGACCGACTCCCTGCTGGCCAACGGCCTGGAACGAGCCAACCCAGGGCAAGGAACGAGCGCCGCCCTGGGTCGCCATATCAAAAATCGGGGCAAAAACCCCAACAGGGCGTCACAATTCGTGATGTCGCAATCCCGGCTCGCCTCCTCCTGCACCTTGTCTCAGCGCAAACCTGTTTACTTAAGGCAATTTTCATCCGCAGATTAAAAGGATTGCCACAGATTGAAGAAGTTTTAAGT